>NZ_AAWS01000022.1 GCF_000169175.1 Microscilla marina ATCC 23134 | reverse complement strand
CAGATTCCTTATCTTTGCTTACTTAGTTAGCTATAGTGTTGTAATTCAAGCCTATAGCCTTATTTATTCACCAATTTAATATTAACTAATATGGAGCAAGTCCTAACGGGTACCAAGAAGGACAGCATCAAGCAGCTGCTGGCTTCTACCGAATATGACCGAGAGGTTACGGTACGGGGTTGGGTGCGTCACCGACGAGGCAGCAAAGAGGTGTTTTTTGTACACCTTAACGATGGTTCTACCATTCAAAACATACAGATTGTGGTCAATGCCAGTAATTTGGATAGCAATGTTTTGAATCAAATCACCGTGGGTGCTTGTCTTCAGGTTAATGGTAATTTGGTGGCTTCTCAGGGCGCCGGACAAAGCTGTGAGGTACAAGCAAGTGATGTGGTGATTTTGGGGGCAGCCGATCCCGAAAAATACCCCATTCAACCTAAGAAACACTCGATGGAGTTTTTGCGTGAAAACGCACACCTACGCATGCGCACCAATACCTTTAGTGCAGTATTTCGTTTGCGTCATGCGGCGGCTTATGCCATTCATCAATACTTCAACGAACGCGGTTTCTTTTATTTACACGCGCCTATTATTACAGGTTCGGATGCTGAAGGTGCCGGAGAGATGTTTCAGGTAACTACGCTTCCTTTAGACAATCCTCCTAAAAACGAAGAAGGTAAGATTGACTTTAAGGAAGATTTCTTTGGGCAACCTACCAACCTTTCGGTGTCGGGTCAGTTGCAGGGCGAACTTGCGGCTATGGGGCTTGGTCTGATCTATACGTTTGGTCCTACGTTTCGTGCCGAAAATTCAAACACTACCCGTCACCTGGCGGAGTTTTGGATGATTGAGCCGGAAATGGCTTTTTATGAGCAGGAAGACAACCATAACCTTGCCGAAGATTTCTTGAAATACTTGATTAAGTATGTACTGGAAAACTGTCAGGACGATCTTAAATTTTTGGACGAACGCTTTACCAAAGAAAACAATGGGAAGCCTACCAACGAGCGCAGCGAAATGGGCTTATTGGAAAAGCTTGAATTTGTGGCTGCCAATGACTTTGCCCGGGTGAGTTATACCGAGGCAATCAACATTTTACTCAACTCTAAACCGCATAAAAAGAAGAAGTTTAAGTTTCCGGTAGAATGGGGCATTGACATGCAATCGGAGCACGAGCGCTATTTGGTAGAAAAGCACTTCAAAAAGCCAGTCATTGTATACGACTACCCTCGCAACATCAAGGCTTTTTATATGAAGCAAAACGAGGGCGAAGAAGAAGGCAGAGAAACCGTGCGCGCTATGGATATATTGGTGCCAGGTATTGGCGAGATCATTGGTGGTTCGCAACGTGAAGATGATTTAGAGCATTTAAAAACCCGCATGGACGAGGTGGGCATTCCCCACCACGAACTAGAGTGGTATTTAGACTTACGCCGATTTGGTTCAGCTCCTCACAGTGGGTTTGGGCTAGGCTTCGAGCGTTTCATCTTGTTTATTACTGGTATGGCAAACATCCGCGATGTAATACCGTTTCCACGTACTCCGGGCAATGCCAGATTTTAAGGCGATGCCTATGTAGCCTCAAGCTTTTAGCGACAAGCGACAAGTCTGTGGCTGATCTGCGCAACTAAGCAAGCGTATAAGGCGTTGATTTTTAAGTGATTTAAATCAATGAACGTTAGTTGATATATATTAATCAAACCCCAGGTTTTTCGGTCTGGGGTTTTTATTTATACCAAGTTAGCAAAAACATCCTTTCCCCGTTTCAACATCATTTTTTACCAGGAATAGGCTTGGGGTAATCTTGCCCCAGAATCATCTCATAGGCTTGTTGTTCGGTGGCCTTCAGTTGATGTGGTTCGTGTACTTTGTTTTCGGGTATACTTGCCAGTTCGGGCAACCAATGCTTTACATAGGCTCCTTTGTTGTCATACCGGTTGGCTTGCGACAGTATGTCAAAGTAACGGTCTTTGCGAGGGTCGTTGCCCACCCCGGCTACATAGTTCCAGTTGCACCAATTGCTGCTCACGTCATAGTCTATCAATTGCGACTCAAAATACATGGCTCCGTGTACCCAATTAATTTTGAGGTCTTTGGTTAGGTAGCTTGCCACGTTTTGCCTGCCCCGGTTCGACATAAAACCAGTAGCATTTAACTCCCGCATGTTGGCATCTATAAAAGGAATGCCTGTTTCACCGTTTTTCCAACGCTTAAAGGTGCGTTTTCGGTTAGACGACATCTCTACCTCACCTTTGGCTTTGATCCCTCCTTTTACAAAAATACGGTGTCCGTATTTGCGTGCCACCAAACGAAAATATTCGCGCCATAGCAACTCAAACACCAAGTGATAGGTAGACTTGTTTTTGACTACTTGCTGCTCATATTTTTTTATCTCGTGGTATACCGTTCGGGCAGAAATGGCTCCGTTGGCCAACCAGGGAGAGAACTTGGTAGAATAATCGGCTCCCAGCAAGCCATTGCGGGTGTCTTTGTAATGCTGAAGCAAACTTCGTTGCCAGATGTAGTCCTCTATGCGTTGCAAACCTGCTGTTTCGCCCCCTTTGAAGTGCAGGACTGCTCTGGTGTCGGGCGTGGTATGGGTCAAGCCCAAATCGGTGAGTTTAGGCAAACTCCCTGCCTCAACTCCAGGGGGCAACAAAGGCAAAGTATCGGGGAGTGTCACTGCCTCACGCACTTTCAGCCCTTGTTCTATTTCTTTCCGAAAATCGGTAAATACATTAGACAAGCTATTCAAAGGAAAGGGTAAATCTGCCGGATGAATGAGGTTGCCTGTCCAAAGCAACTCTAAAAATACCTGGTTTTTCCATAGTCTTTTTTCGAGTTGCTTTACGGTGGCATCTTCTTCGGTGCCTATCTCCTGGCTGGCATATACCGCTTTAGCCTGGGTAGCTTTAGCCAAGTCAGCAATCACCTCTTCTGGTTTGCCTATCCTTATCACCAAACCACTGCCCTTTGCCTCCAGGTTTGCCCGCAAGTTGGCAAGAGTCTCTATCAGAAACTGGGCGCGATGAGCACCAGTTTTGGCAAAGCCCAAAGAAGTAGTCTCGTACTGACGAGGGTCAAAACAATATACAGGCAACAGGTAATCGGCATCACTCGCCGCTTTTGCCAATACGTCATTGTCATGTACCCGTAAATCGTTTCTAAACCAAACAATTTTTACCTGGGTGCGGAGATTATTTATTTTTTGCTTATTTTCCATACATTTATTAGTAGGTGTTCTGTAAGCAACCAAGTGTACAGGGGCAATGTTTTGTAATGATTGAAAGTTTAGAAATTTAAGAATAATTTATTGGGGCACAAGTTGCCCTGCAAACGGACAGCTAAAAACATAGTGACTTCAAGTTAATACCAAGTCTGATTGAAAACCCATACAAACTCACTTGTAGTGGTCTTAACGGCAAGACCAAGTTCTTCGCTATCGTTACCCGCTCTCTTGGTCAGCTGCACTTAAGACCAAGAGGAGGAAACAAGCTTGTTGATGGCTTTTAGATGTAGACATACATTAGTGTACGGGTAATGGCAACGATTTGGTAGGACAGTTAAAAAACATAGTGACTTCAAATTAACTCCCCCCATCGTTTATAAATTTTTAATGAAAAATTCATGATTAATGAAAAATGTACTAATTTTACAATATTAATTTCAGGCAAACATAATTAGATAGCTATTTGGGCTATATTTAGCATCTTTATTTACTTATTACAACAGGCAAAAAAAACACGATGATACAAACTAGAAAGTCACCTACTCAATTTAAACCACGGGTGCAATAACCAAAGAAACTCAAAGGAAGATATAGGCTGTTAGAAATACGTTGGATTGGTCATATGTGAAAACATGGTACCCACATTTGACTATCTACCTTGGTGTGCTACTTCATTGATAGTGTACTGAGGCAATACGTTATACAAAACAGATGATCACCTCACCTTTGACCTTACCGTTAGTCCACAAGGTAGCAAAACTCAGCAAATAGTTAGACCAACACACAGCTTACTACTTCGACAAAAAAGTTGTCAAGGGTTTATACTACCTGCATATTTAAAAACACTTATAAGCCAATGGTAAAGTACACCTGGCTAACGAATACTTGTTTTTAATTAAAATCCTGATGGCGAACAAACATCGACTAATTTTATACATATTCTTCACCTAAAACCCTGCACTTGGTTCGTCATTTTTCAACTCTATTGCCCTATGAAATGGCAATTACATTAAAAACTGATTCAACTTAAAGGACAATGAACCCTTCACAAAAAAAAGCGTATGACTTGCTCAAAAACAACCCTGAAGAATTGTTGGATAGCACGCAATATCAACAAGTAATAAAAAAGGTAGTAGCAAAGTTTTGTAGCAAAGGGCATTTCAACAATTATTCACCTAAAGACGTGGAAGCTGTGGTAAAAACAACCCTGGTGAACACAAAGCTTGCTCAAATGCAAGAAAATTACCAGCCTCAATTTAATATTCAGATCAAATACTTCGAGCGTGTGGTGTTTTCGGTGTGCAAAGAATTGTGCACTGTAGAATTGCTCACCGTACAAAAGGTTTGTATTCCCTTTAACTCATGTCCATAGTTTAGGCAATATTTGCTGTACAACCAGCAAGTATTGCCTACTTTTAACTACGCTTTTTATAAGTTGCTAAAAATCAACGTGATAGAAAAAGTGTGGTTGCTTAGGGAACAGGGTGTACCTAGCACCTTGCACCTAGTCCCTAGAGCCTTGTTAGGGCTATGGACTATATGAAGAATATTTCTCAATCGTTTAGGTTGTCGAGTATACCAACACCAGGAAAACGAGCTATATGAGAATAAATGGAACGAAGCATTAGGGCTTTCTTATAAAATTTAAGACTAAAAACTATTTCCTATTTAATCACCTGGTTATCAGCAAATAATCACATTACAGCCGGAGCGAATCGTTGCATAAACGTATTTCGAAGTTTTGACTTTTTATTCGTTTGTGGGGACACAAACGAAGGCGTCAGGAGGCAAGATGTACTTAGCTTCTCCCGCCTCGGGCAGTGTCTCCACGCCCGATCGAAACCTCGTACTCTGCAAGCTTCAGAGAGGTTTCTCATTTTTTATAAGAAAGCCCTACTTTCGCCTATGCATCCGTTGATGATGTTTTTGTAATCCCTTGCGGTGTTGCTGCTGTGTTTTGAAATGAGGGTTGGCTAGTGTATGCATTTGCATTTTTTGTTTGCGTTGCTTTTTCGCTTTTTTGGAGGAGGCATTTTTCGCCCTTGTTTTGATTAACTTGTTTTGCTTTTTTTGGGTAGCTAAGCGATGGTTTTTGGCTACCAACGCCAACAAATACTGTTCAAGTTCATCACGATGCTCAATATCAGCTGGAATAAACATGGCACTGCTTAAGCCATCTCCATCAATGTTTGAGATATAAACGACTAAGTTACCATCGATCATTTCCACTTTTTGAATTTCTTCATTTTTCAGCGTATAGCCCCCAAACAAACTTTTTTTACCAAGCTTATCAGGGCTTACTTGGTACATTGCTTCTACCTCATTGTATTTTATACCATACTTGGTACCTGCCACGGCACCCCAACCTAATAAATACCAAATAAAATTACTCATATTCGCTATATTACCCCCCATTATTGACACGCCTATGGCATAGATCAACAAGCCCCAAAAAAACCAGGCGGCGTTTTCATTGGCAAATGTATCCGTAAAATTTTTTAAAACATCGCTACGCAATGGTTTGGGTAACTGTAAAGAGTAACTAAAGTCGCCCTTAAAACTAAGTTTGACAGGTGGACTTGCTGAAATGGGGCTCTTTAGAGGAGGACGTGCTACTGTAGCAGGCGATATTTTAAACTGTCCCAATGATATTTTTGCTTCATTGATAAGGGCTTCGTATTCTTTCCAGAAAACTTCGCGTTGTTGGTAACTCCCCCACTCTTTGGGCTGTTCATTATAGCCCGCATCTAACCATTGTTGCCAACAGGCATTGGCTATTTGTTCTCTTCTTTTATCAGTTTTTATATCCATGTTGATCACGTGCTTACAAAAAAATAGAATAGAGGTGCTTAAGCATTTGTACTTACTTGAGTACCTTGGTTTTTGAGTTTAGAGTTTGGTTAATTTTTTAATCAAACGTAAGCTTTTATTGAAAAGTTAAGCACACTACAAATAACACTACTTTAACAAGGTTTTTGTCACAAACTCTCTATGTTTGTTGCAAAATTAATCATTCTTAAATCAACACATCGTTTTTTCACAATGAAAAGAATTACCCTACTTATTACCCTTTTTTGTCTTGGTGGATTGTTTCAGGCCAAAGCACAGTTAAATATAGGCTTGCCTGCACCCAGCCCACAAGCCACCCTACAGCAAAAAGTGGGTTTAACCGACATTACTGTTTCTTACTCGCGCCCTGGTATAAAGGGACGTAAGATTTTTGGTGGCATTATTTCTTATGGTAGAATCTGGCGTACAGGTGCCAATATGGCCACTACTATAGCTTTTGGCGACAAAGTAAGCATAGCGGGCAAAGAGGTGCCTAAAGGAAAATACTCGCTTTATACCATTCCAGGCAAAAAAGAATGGACAATTATTTTAAACAAAGGCATTGCCTGGGGAACTGTATACCAGGAAAAAAATGATTTGATGAGGTTTAAAGTAGCTGCTACTCAAACCAAGCATACCTTTGAGTCGTTTACGATTGATTTCTCTAATTTTGCCCCTAACGCGGCTCACTTGAACCTCATGTGGGAAAACACGGTGGTTTCTTTCAAAATAACCAGTGATGTAGACGCTAAAGTAATGGCAAGTATTAACCGTTATATGCAAAACCCTGAGCGTGCCCTTACTAGCTTGTACTTTGAGTCTGCCACGTATTATTACAACACCAACCGCGACTTAGACAAAGCCCTTGGTTGGGTAAATAAGGCGGTAACACTCGCACCTTCGGCTTATTGGATAGCGCACCTAAAAGCCAAAATTCAAGGAAAACTTAAAGACTATAAAGGGGCAATTGCTACTGCCAAAACTAGCATAGTAAAGGCAAATAAAGCAGGTAACCCTGATTATGTACGCCTTAACCAAAAACTAATTAGTCAATGGGAAAAGCAATTGAATAAGTAGATTGTCTCAGCCGTACCTGCCAGGCTTTCAGAACCTGGCAGGTATAAAATTGCGTAAAGAGTGGCATTGTTTTACAATTCGTAAAAGTTTTGGTTCTCAAAAATGATGAATACAAAACGGCAGGTCTACCATTTTTTTCGATGCTTCTTCCAGCATTATTTAGCAAGATAGCGTATTAAAATACAAGTGTACATAATGAATTATCACAACAAACAATTTCGTTCGGTAAACAATACCGATAATGGCGAAGTAAGCAGTGAAACGCTTTTTCATTACCAACAAAATGGTGATGTAATAACAGCTAGTTATAAAGGGGGACAAATAAAACAGGGCAACCTGATAGGCAAGGTAAACGCACAAGGGCAAATAGAGATGCGTTACCAACACCTTAATCAACAAATGGAGTTTATGACTGGGCGTTGTGTGTCTACGCCGGAGGTGTTACCTAATGGAAAAACCCGTTTACACGAAAAGTGGCAATGGACAAGTGGTGATTGTTCGGAGGGAGAGTCGATAATTGAAGAGGTATAAGCAATGGTCGTTTAGACTTTTTTACAAAACGACTTCTATCAGCAAAGCCTTTATTTTCAAGCGACAAATTTACCTGAGACTTGCCGCTTGAAAGTGGGAATTAATAAGGTATGCCCCATTTGCGAAACACAAAGCCTAAAATCCAGGCAGGACCTACCATTAGAAATTGTACGTCTTTGAGAAACGACGGTTTTTTACCCTCGTGATTGTGCCCTATAAACTGGAATATCCAGGCTACTACAAAAATAGCCACTGATACCAACCACAGAGGCAAACCTGCGGCTACTATTTGGTAGTTGCCCCACAACACCAATGCCGAGTAAAAGAACATACCTATAGCCAAAGGCACCGACAAACGCAAGTAAAACAATAGGCTCAATACAATAAGCACAGACCCCAGGTGGGCGTAGGGCGCCAATGACGCTGGTAACATGCGCGCCAAAAAACCTAAGGGTATGCAGGCAAGTAAACCTACTACGCTAAACACAATGGCGGGCACACAGATATAGTGAATTAATTTGTTAAACTTGGTTTGGTGGCTTTCGCCGTACTCGTCCAGTAACTGATCTACCTTTCTCATAATAACTTATTTTTGTGTAATAAAAATTTCCGGGTTTTATGATTTATTAAGCTTTACAAACTTTCGTATTTGCTTGTATTCTTCTTTGCCTTTTTTGGTCATCAATGGAATAATCAGGTTCCATAATAGCTCTATAGGCTGACACTGATTGACTGTATAACCGGGCATTTGGGCAATTTGTGCCTGTGATGCCCAAAAAGTAGTCACCATCCAGACTACATGTATCAACTGATCATAGTTTACTGCTTCGTCTGCGGGCTTAAGCCGCTCTGTTTCAATATAATAATTGATCAATTGGCGGGCTTGCACAAAACGTTTTTGGGTGGTTTCGTGATATTGAGCGGCAATTTCTGGGTAAGCCCGTACGATGTTTACCACATCTTGAAAGAAAAAAGCATACTGCTGTTGGTGTTGGGTAAACTTTTGGATAATCTCTTCGAAATGATGCAAAGTAAGGTAGGTATCAGGCAAAATATAGTTTACAGCCTCAGTGCGCATTTGGGTGTAAATATTCGCCAACAATACTTCTTTGGTTTTAAAATGATAACTCAGGTTTCCAGCACTCATCTTTAGCTCATCGGCAATTTGTTTCATAGATACATGGGCAAAACCTTTTTGGTTGAACAAACGAATGGCTGTTTTTACAATGACATCTTTCAAAATAGTACATTTAATTATTTACATATTACAACATTAGTTAATTAATACTAATATATCAAAAAAATTAGAAAGTATTTACTAAAGTAAGTGCCAATGCCCCCTTAAGGTTCAAGAAACCTCCTCATTTGTCACAAGCACCAAGACACCATAGATAGATGCATGGGCAACCAATGACTGGTGGTTACTTACTTTGAGGGGGTACGCTGTGTGTTCTTAGCGCTTTTTGATGCTCAAAATGTCTACAGTAGTAAGCTTGGTGGCTTGCATGCCACACGAAAACTCTTGATTACTGACTTGGTAGGTAAACAAGATGTCTAACCCATTTTGTCGAAATGCCTGGTCCAGATTTACGGGTTTGAGTCTTTTGCCTTTGGCACTAATGATATACCCACAACCATCGGCAGCGACCGACCCGGTGTACAACACCTTGCCCACAATGGCTTGGCTGTTTTCAGCAGTTGCCAAAGATGAAGCCTGTTTGGTGCAGGCATAAGACACAACTAATAGCAGTAAAAAGAAAATAAATGAAGCTGTTTTTTTTTGCATATTTTTTTTGGTTAAGAGTGACAACAGATGGACACCGAGCGCTGAAGGTTGCTCTATGTTAATGCTTAGAGCAAACCCATTGCAAGACATATTTATTTATATTTTATATAACAAACAAGCTTAAGTTGTGTGACACAATAATTTATTTACACAAAAAAAAGGCACTGATCAGTGCCTTTTTTTTGTATTGATTTTTGATGCCTGACTTAAGAATTTATCTCGCCTTTTTATGAGTTACAAAATCAATATTTTGCTTCTAAGCTGAGCCTTTTTGTGTGCCATAATCTTGACAAAGACAGGCAAAACCAAACCTTTCCATTTTCAGCCCAAAAGTAGAGATAGTTCCTAAGGTCGGTTTATAATTTGGTGATATTTACAATAGTAACCGCGGTAAGTATGGTAGGCAATAACCCACACGAAAAAGGTTCACTGTTTAAGCGATAAGTCACCACCACATCGATACCATCCTGCTGAAAATCAGCACTCAAGTTCAAAGGTTTCAGTTCTTGTCCAGTTTCGGTACGCACAAGGTATCCGCAACCATCAGCGGCTACCAGCCCGGTATTTATTATTTTACCCACTACAGTTTTATTGGTCAGTGGATCCTCAGGTCCAGGAGCAGGTTGTTTTGTGCAGGCGGTCAATACCATAAGCCATAAGGCTAAGAAAGCAATTGAAGATAATCGTATTTTCACGTTTTTAAAACTTGTTTATATGTTGTGTATTGTGGTATTCAAACCATTACGGTTATAACCATTTATCTGCTGCAAATTTTGCCAAAAAAACTAAAAGAAAAAAACTAAACCGTTTTGTAGTTTGCCACAAAACAATTTAGTCATACAACTACTTGATATTGTAGTACTACAGCGTACCCCTACGGGCTTGCTCTGCCTCTATAGATTCAAACAAAGCCTGAAAGTTACCCTTGCCAAACGAGTGTGCTCCTTTGCGTTGAATGATCTCATAAAATAATGTAGGACGGTCTTCTACAGGTTTGGTAAAAATCTGCAACAAGTAGCCTTCTTCGTCGCGGTCTACCAATATTCCCAGGTCTTTCAACACCTTAAGATCCTCTTCTATTTCACCACATCGCTCGCCTACTGTATCGTAGTAATCGCTGGGTACATACAAAAATTCTACCCCGCGACGCTTTAGTTCCGACACGGCATGCACTATGTCGTCAGTAGCTACCGCAATGTGTTGGCAACCGGCTCCCCCATAAAACTGGATGTACTCTTCTATCTGAGACTTTTTCTTGCCCAAGGCAGGCTCATTGATTGGAAATTTGATTCTACCATTGCCATTTTGCATCACTTTGCTCATCAAGGCTGTGTAGTCGGTCGAGATGTCCTTGTCGTCAAATGTAATCAGGTTTGAGAAACCCATCACATTTTCATAAAACTTTGCCCAGTGGTTCATTTGCCCCCAGTCTACGTTGCCCACACAATGATCTACATACTTAAGCCCTATTTCGTTGGGTTGGTAGTCGCTTTCCCACTTTTCGAAACCTGGCAAAAATACTCCTTGGTAGTTTTTACGCTCAATAAACATGTGTACCGTATCGCCATAGGTATGAATCCCTGCCTTTTTTATTTCTCCGTGTTCGTCTGTTTCTACAGTAGGCTTCAGGAACGATCTTGCCCCGCGTTTCACCGTTTCGTTGTACGATTTTTCGGCATCTTCTACCCAAAACGCAATCACCTTTACCCCATCGCCGTGACGCTCCAGGTGGTGGGTTATTTCGTTGCCAGGCTGCATAGGTGCAGTCAATACCAACGTAATTTTGCCCTGACGCACTACATAAGAGGTACGATCGGTAAGCCCTGTCTCCAGCCCGGCGTATGCCAGCGACTGAAAACCAAAAGCTGACTTATAAAAATAGGCTGCCTGCTTGGCATTGCCCACATAAAACTCAAGATAATCGGTACCGTTGATGGGTAAGAATTCTTGTTGGTTGGTGGTTTTTGATGTTTCTATTACTGTATCCATATTTATTTTTCTTTTTTGGGTGTTTGTGTAGCTGTTAGCCTTTTTGTTCTTTGTGTAGCTTTATTAGCCTTTAGCCTTTCTGGTCTTCGTGTAGCTTTAGCCATTAGCTTTTAGCCTTTCTGTTCCTCGTGGGGGTTAGCTGTTAGCCTTTTTGTTCTTTGCGTAGCTTTATTAGCCTTTAGCCTTTCTGGTCTTCGCAGGGGTGTAGCTTTTAGCCTTTCTGTTCTTCGTGGGGGTTAGCCGTTAGTTTTTTTATTCTTTGTGTAGTTTTAGCCTTTAGCCTTTCTGGTCTTTGCGTAGCTTTAGCCGTTGACTTTTAGCCTTTTTGGTCTTCGTATAGTTTTTCTCGCTTTCGCAAATATGATAATTACCATCAAGCAAAAACTAAAAGCCCCCTACAAACAGTTAAACTAAAGCTAAAGGCTAAAAATCAGCGTAGCTCAAAAAAAAGCTAAAAGACCTCTACAAACAGTTAAACTAAGGCTAAAGGCTAAAAATCAGCGTAGCTCAAAAAAAGGCTAAAAGCCCCCTACAAACAGTTAAACTAAAGCTAAAGGCTAAAAATCAGCGTAGCTCAAAAAAAGGCTAAAAGACCCCTACAAACAGTTAAACTAAAGCTAAAGGCTAAAAATCAGCGTAGCTCAAAAAAAAGCTAAAAGCCCCCTACAAACAGTTAAACTAAAGCTAAAGGCTAAAAATCAGCGTAGCTCAAAAAAAAGCTAAAAGACCCCTACAAACAGTTAAACTAAAGCTAAAGGCTAAAAATCAGCGTAGCTCAAAAAAAAGCTAAAAGCCCCCTACAAACAGTTAAACTAAAGCTAAAGGCTAAAAATCAGCGTAGCTCAAAAAAAGGCTAAAAGACCCCTACAAACAGTTAAACTAAAGCTAAAGGCTAAAAATCAGCGTAGCTCAAAAAAACTAAATGCTCACGTGCTCTGCCAGCCACGACTTATAATAATCGGGAACTTCGATGCCCATGGCTTCTTTGGTGATCTTGAAAGGGTTAAAAGGGTCGATCATGACCGCAAGCTCCTGGGTTTCTTTTTTGCCAATGCTGCGCTCTACTGCACCAGGGTGAGGCCCATGTACCAAACCACCAGGATGCAGGGTAAGTTGCCCTTTAGTAATACCGTTGCGGCTCATAAAATCACCATCTACATAATACAACACCTCGTCGGAGTCGATATTGCTATGGTTGTAAGGAGCGGGAATAGCCTCAGGGTGATAGTCGTACATACGCGGAACAAAAGAGCAGATCACAAAGTTGTGCGCCTCAAACGTCTGATGGATAGGTGGCGGCATGTGAATGCGACCAGTGATGGGTTCAAAATCGTGGATAGAAAAAGCATACGGGTAATGAAAACCGTCCCAACCTACTACGTCAAAAGGGTGGTTGGCATATACATAAGGGTAAATGGCTCCGTGCTTTTTAATACGTACATCAAAATCACCCACTTCGTCATAAGTTTCCAAAGCAGTAGGGCGTTTTATATCTCTTTCGCAAAACGGGGAGTGCTCAAGCAACTGGCCATATTCGTTGCGGTACCTTTTGGGGGTTTCTACCGAGCTAAACGACTCTACAATGAGCAAACGATTGTCTTCAGTATCAAAATGCAATTGATAAATCATTCCCTTCGGAATCACCACATAGTCGCCATATTCAAACTGCAGGCTACCAAACATAGTTTTGAGCGTGCCTGATCCTTTATGTACAAACAACATTTCATCAGCTTCCACATTTTTGTAAAAGTAATCCATGGTTTTGCGAGGCGCAGCAATGATCACATGCAAATCGTTATTTACCATCAAAGGTTTACGGCTCGCCAGGTAGTCGTCCTGTGGCTCAATATCGAAACCTTTAAAACTCATGTTTTTTAAGTTCTTCTCAATGGCTATCTCAGGGCTAATGTCGATAGGTTCGCCGGCGTGCTTTACCTGAGTAGGTGGGTGAATGTGGTAAACATTTGAGTATTTTCCCGAAAAACCCATTGTACCAAACAACTCTTCAGAGTAAAGTCCTCCTTGATTATTGCTAAACTGAATGTGTCTTTTCTTGGGTATTTTCCCTAATGAGTGGTAAGTTGACATATCTCTTTTTTTTAACTGTCTTGGAAAATAATTGTACAAATTTGAGTTAAAATAGCATTGAAAAAAATGACCTTTGTCAGTATTTAAAAGCTATTTTTGAGCATCTTACAAAAAAAAACAGGAAAAAAAATGATCTATCTCAGTTAAGAAAATGACTAGAGGGAATAATCAGGCTTTTTTGAATTTATTTAATAAAAAAAAGTCTTTTTGAAAGATTTTACAATCACTTTCAAAAAGACTTTCATAAGGGTATAAATTCGATATTTTACTTTTTACTTTTTTTATCCTTCTTCTTTTTATCCTTCTTTCCAAACACCGAGAAGTGGACATATTTTTTAGGGTTTTCCCTAAAATCAATCAATACTTTGTCAAGATTGCCGGTGAGCCTCTCCAGGTTGTTGTACAAAGAGTCGTTTTTGATCAATTTGCCCAATGTTCCCTGCCCCTGATTAACCGTTTCAATTACTTCGTTGAGTTGAGCAACAGTGTTTTCGACCTTTTGGATAGTTTTGTCAAGTTCAAGTTTTTCTGCTTTGCTGGCAATATTATCAACCTTGGCAATGATAGGCTTCACGCTTTTTTCTGTCTCTATCAACGAAACAGACAAAGACTTTAAGTTTCGCATAATAACGTCGATGTTGCTCCCTTGTGTTTTGAGTGTATTGTCGAGCGTTCCAGTCAGGCTTGCCGTATTGCTAAGTACTTCTTTCACTTTGGTACCTGTCCCGCCCAGTTCTTTGAGCAGCTCATTGACATAAATAAGGGTAGAGTCTATTTTTTTGGTGAGAGGTTCTACATGTTTGGTCACCTTGTCGAGCATACCATCCATATAGGCAGCGTTCTTTATGGTGTCGCCGTGCTGTAGGTTGTTGTCAGGGTTGTTCAGGTCAGCTTTGCCCACATTGAGCATGAGCTGCATACCACTTAGCAGGTCTACCGACCCCAACTTTATAGAGGCATCTTTGCCCAATACCAAGTCGCCACGCAATGCTACATCTACCATCATTTTGTTATTGTCTTTTTGCAGTATCTTAATTTCTCTCACCCTTCCTACCTGAAAACCATTGACCGTTACCGGGTTCGACACGGTTAAACCTTTGATATCGGAATACATCACATAGTAATGGTTGGCACTTGAAAAGAAGTTAGAACCTTTCAAAAAGTTAAACCCCAGATATAAAGCTGCCCCAGCCACTAAGGCAAGCAAACCAATTTTAAATTCTTTAGATATGTTCATGTAATGGGTATAAAGTTTCTGTCAATCAAACAGATACAACCATCAGTTTGTTTTTAACTTCTGGACTGTATTGTCTTTCTATGTCTTTTGTTAATTAAATGGTGCTACACATATAACTTAAGCGATTCATCACCAAATCACCCCTTTTTGTTAGGTGTGTATAATATCAATAGTCCATAGCGCCTGCAGGGGCAAGCTTCAAGCGACAAGTCGCAAGTCTTTAGATACCGATGAATATCGGTGCTACACCCTGGTTAACTGCGTTGAACTCATCACAGCAAATTGCTGCCCCGATAAATATAAATCGGGATTTAGAAATAGATTCGGTTCACAGGTAACTGCACTTTTTCTATCATGTTGATTTTTAGTAACTTATAAAAAACGTAGTTAAATAAAAGTATTTAGCCTATAGTCCATAGCTCATTTGAGTAAGAGTTCACCTTGTTAAATGCTGTAAACCAGTATTTTATATTAAGATTGCGTACTCACTTTATTTTTAAAAGTGTTTCGGTTTTACGCCTAAACACCCAATTAAATAGTTTTTAAATTCATAAACAACTGACAACCAGCAAACAACTTTGACTAAAATCACTGCGGAGTATTGTAATATAGAAAACTATTCAAATTTATGATTACTAATCAAAAGTTTAAATTTAATTGATAGTTTTTATTCTCTTTTGTTTCAGTTAGGTACTCAACCATCATTAAATATAAAATAAATAAGTTCTACTTATAGCGCTGATGCCGGCTTAATATTTATTTCACCTCTAGCTCTTTCTTATACGCCCTAAATGCTCTAAAAATGGCAGACGCCATATAAATTTGCCCCAATGCATCATTTAAAAACCGTTCTTCTCCGGGGTTAGACAAAAAACCCAGCTCTACCAATACACTGGGCATGGCGGTACGCGCCAACACATAAAACCCTGCCTGCTTTACTCCACGGGTTTTGCGCCTTACCTTGTTTTTTATCTCCCAGTCAATCTTACGGGCAAAGTTTAGGCTATGCTTCATGTGTACTTGTTGGCTCATGGCCAATAATATATAAGACTGGGGAGAGTTGGGATCAAACCCACCATAATTGCGTTGATAGTTTTTTTCAAGCAATATAGAGGAATTTTCGCGCTTGGCTATCGCCAGATTGTCCTCCGATACATGGTTACCCATGACGTATACTTCAGCTCCTTTTGCTCTGCTGCGGTTACGGGCTTTGCGCGCGGCAGCATTGCAATGTATAGAGATAAAAAGATCGGCTTTGATACGGTTGGCTAACTCTGTACGGCGATAAAGCTCTACAAACTTGTCAGTAGTTCGGGTATAAACTACCTTTACGCCCGGCAAATTTCTTTTGATGATTCGCCCAAGTTCCAACGCAACTCTTAGGGTGATATTTTTTTCTTTGGTATGTTTGCCCAATGTACCAGGGTCTTTGCCACCATGCCCGGCATCTATCACTACTGTTTTTACCTTGTAACCAAGCAACACTTCACTTTTATCAGGCGCTTGTGAGACATGAACAGGCAAAAAAGAGGTACTGATACAGACAATAAAAAGGCAAGAAATCAACAAGAGACGTTTCAACATGGTTGCTCGTATTATTTTTGTTGCAAAATTGTGATTTTTTTAAAGAAATTTGAAAAAGATAATATATAAATTTGTGGCTGGTTTTGCCTTGATAACAGTTTCAGAGTATGTTTAAAAATCATAATCTGGGTTAAAAAAGAGATTTTTACGCGCTGACTTTGTTGATTTTTGCGTCAATAGCTATGGCTATTCCCTTAAAAATACGCCTCGCCAACACAAAAAACTCATCATTTTTAACTCCGAAGGCAAAATTTAAACATACTCTCAGAGAAAACATATAAAGAACAGAAGTAAAGAAAGTATGTGCAATATGCCTAAATTTTGGGGAGTGTGGATAATGTTAGTTGTGATGTTTGCATCGCAGGCAGTGCAAGGGCAGATAACAACCAAAGATAGCCTTAAAAAAAACACCACAGTTGACATTGAGCGATCAGACACCACCAAAATACGAGACTCTACCGAAGTACGCCTGGGCGATAGTACCCGTAAAAACAACACCCAACGCCCTCCCAAAGGCGACATTACCACTACGATAAAATATGATGCCCGTGACTCAATCATGATGGATGTAACCGGCAAAATAATGTACCTCTATGGAGAGGCCAAAGTAGACTATGGCGCTACCAAGCTTACAGCCGCATTTATAGAGATTAACATGAAAACCAATCTTATCACGGCAAAAGCTATCAAAGATGATTCAACCGGCAAGGTCATTGGGCGCCCGGTGTTTAAAGATGATGCAGGCTCCTATGAAGCTGACTCTATGGTATACAACTACAAAACCCGCAAGGGAATTATCAACCGGGTAGTAACCAAACAAGGAGAAGGCTACATTATTCTGGAAAAGGCCAAGAAAAACGAAAAAAACGAAACTTTTGGGCTCAATGGTAAATATACTACCTGCAACCTTGCCAACCCTCATTTTCATATCCAATCTTATAAACTAAAGCTGGTACCAGAAAAGCAAATCGTAACGGGACCTTTCAACCTTTATATCAAAGACTCCCCTACCCCACTGGGCTTTTTGTTTGGTATATTTCCGTTTACCTCCCGCAATACTTCAGGCATTATTATACCCACTTATGGCGAAGAAAGAGAACGGGGTTTCTTTTTGCGGCAAGGGGGATATTACTGGGCAGTAAACCCTTATATAGGCATTACTTTTCTCACCGACTTTTATACCAATGGTAGTTGGGGAGCCACAATGAACACAGAATACAAAAAGCGGTACAGATTCAACGGTTCGGCATCGTTGGCATTTAACAAAAACATTACGGGTGACTTGAACAGGGCAGTCTCAGAAGATTTTTGGGTCACCTGGAACCACTCGCCAGTGCCCAGAGGGTCGGCACGTTTTTCGGCATCGGTAAGGGCTGGGTCTTCCAGGTACAACGCCAATAACACGTTTCAGACAGAAAATCGCCTGTCCAATACTTTTAACTCTAGTATTTCGTACAGCAATACTTTTAATGTAGGCGAAATTCCTTTTAACCTGGGAGTTAACCTCAGGCACGATCAAAATGTGCAAACTGAAATTATGAATATGAGTTTGCCCGAAATAAACCTGCAGATGAACCGGGTTTATCCCTTTAAGAAAAAAGGAAAAGCCGCTAAAAACCCCATCCAAAACCTGAGTTTTTCTTATACCGCATCGGCTACCAACCGCCTTACCAACCAGGCGCCGTCACCAGGGGCGTTTACCTCACCCAATGGACTCGATACGGCAAAGGTAGATTTTAATTTTGCTAACTGGGCTATCATTAGCCGCCGGGGTAGTATGGGCATCAAGCATACCATTCCGGTGTCTACTACTATGAAACTGTTCAAATACATAAGTTTAAACCCTACTTTTTCTTACGAAGAATGGTGGTACCCCAAGAAACTAAACTACGACGACTCTAACCCCGACGCGGTAGTGGTTGACACATTGAATGGGTTTTCACGTGCTTCGTCGTACAATGCCAGTATATCGCTCAACACGCGGATTTATGGTACTTACCAAAATATTCGTTTTCTGAGCAAAAAGGTAGTGGGCATTCGCCACATCATGAACCCATCGGTGAGCTTTTCTTACCGCCCCGATTTCTCCGAAGCACGCTATGACTATTTCCAAAATGTAAGAACTACTTCAAATCCTGAGGGTACACTCGTTTCGCGTTATAATGGCGCTGGCTTTGTACAAGGGGCACCCGCAGGGGGCAAAAGTGCCGTAATGGGCTTCTCATTGTCAAACACGGTAGAGATGAAGGTAAAAGACGATAAAGACACCACCAATGCTGAGGGTACTAAAAAAATAAAATTGTTAGAAAACCTTTCGTTTGCCAGTGGGTACAATTTTCTGGCAGACTCGTTTAACCTCACCAGGGTGTCTATTACGGCACGTACCCGTTTGCTGGGTTTTATAGATCTTAATTCTACGGCTACTTACGACCCCTACACCTGGGAACTGGTAAGCAATGAAGGAGGCAACATTATTCAACGCCAACGTGATGTATACGCCTGGTCACGAGACTTGAGCATTACCAACCCTCAGATAAGGGGACAAATAAACCAGGCAAGCATTGCACTGTCGGCTAACTTTACTCCAGAGTCGTTTAGGCGAAAGCGGCAAAAAAAGATGAATCAGCTCAATGATGCCAGAGAAAACTCAGAGCTTACCCAAAGGCAAATAATGAATGACCCTAATGCTTATGTAGACTTTGAGATTCCCTGGCGGCTTAATATGAGTTTTAATATGAGCTATTCCAAACAAGGTTTTCAGAAAAGTGTTGTTACCCGAAACCTCAACTTTAACGGGGATGTAAGCTTGTCGAAAACCTGGAAAATAAGTGCTACTTCGGGGTATGATTTTGACGCCAAAACTTTATCTTATACCTCGCTCAATGTATACAAAGACTTGCATTGTTGGGAGATGAGTTTTGGTTGGATTCCTTTTGGTCAGTTTCAGTCATTTACGTTTGACCTCAAGGTAAAGGCAGCCATTCTTCAGGATTTAAAGCTTAGTCGCCGCCGTACCTGGTTTGATAATTAGGGCTTTTTTGGTCTTTGTGTAGCCTTTAGCCTTTCTGGTCTTCGCGGGGGTTTAGCCTTTAGCTTTTCTGTTCTTTGTGGAGCTTTAGCCTTTAGCTTTTCTGTTCTTCGTGAAGCTTTAGCCTTTCCGGTCTTCGTGTAGTTTTCTCGCTTTCGCAAATATAACAATCACCATCGAGCAAGGGCTAAAGGTTAAAAACTTAGCGTAGCTCAAGAAAAAGCTAAAGGCTCCGTACAAATAGTTAAACTAAAGCTAAAGGCTCAATACAAACAGTCAAGAAAAAGCTAAAAATCCCACAAGATAATATCCCAGGCTTCACCGCGAGGGTCAGTATATTGGTGCAAGAGTTGAAAACCTACCCGCGCATGGGCTTTGATTGAACGCTGATTGCGGGTGGCTACTTCAGTCACCACAAAATCGTACTTGCTGCCATACACCTGCCCCAATTGAGCATACATCCCGTCAAACACCCCTTGCCCCCGGTAAGCTTTGTCAATGCAAACTTGCCCCATCACAAAAAAGCAATAGTCACTCAACGGTTTTTGCCGATAGCTAAGGTTACCAAAAAGGTCAAACATAGGCTGGAGCACTGGAATACGGTCTTGAAAACTTTCTAACATTACCAAACAATACCCTACCACAGTGTCACCGTCTTTGGCTATGATGTGGGCTTCGGTACTGTTCATGGCTTGCATCAATTCAAAATCGTGTTCTACTGTTACAAACCCCTGTTCATGTGCCTCACTGGTGCTTATGTTTACAGGCAAGTTGCGTTGCTGTAAAGCCAGTAGTTGTTTTATCTCCTGAGGGCCATGGAGCGTAGTATAAACTAGTTGTTTCATAGATAACCAAATATTTTTTATAAAACCATACGCACAATTTATACACTTAGCAACATGTCTGCCCTGTGAACAGGACTTTGATAAACCTTAGCAATCACTGTCTTATTTGAAAAAAATAAAAGCCCTCACTCGCTTTTTGATATACGAATGAGGGCTTCAGTTTCTTTGTGTGGCAGAGTATTAATAACTGAAGTTACGCAGACCTACTTATTTTGATGGTTATATGGCTTTATTGCTCAATGGTTGGGCTACGCATTGCGCAACAATATAGCCATTCAACAATAGAAACAGGTGACTTTCAGAAAACTGCGTAACTTGAGTTAATAAATCAACTTAGTAGCACTTACTACTACCGAGGCAATGCGTACTGCATCGAACACGCGCTCTTCGGTGGCACCTAGTTCTAACAATGACTTTTCGTGCGCTGTTACACACATTTCGCAACCATTGACGGCTGAAATGGCCAAACTCATTAATTCAAAAAATTCTTTGCCACTTACTGGCTTCATCATTATTTGCATTTTGATGCCCGCCGGAATGGTGTTGTATTTATCTTTGTTCATAAAATGACGGAAACGATAAAATACGTTGTTGGCGGCAAGCAGTGAGGCACAAGCTACTGCCTCGGCTATTTCTGCTTCACTGGCTTCGGCAGTTTTTGCCTGAGCAGTAAACAGCTTTTGCAAAATATCGTTTTGCTCGTTGGCGGCTACCGATAGGGCAATCAAAGCGGCCTCTTTTTGGCTCAGGTTTTTGGCTTTGAAAGCATTCTTGAGGTTAATGCGCAAGTCTTTGATATAGCGCGACTCTCCGTCTACTACGGTGTTAAAGGCTACACTTGCATCTTCAGGGTTTACACCCAAATCTTGTAATAAATCGCTTGCTACTTCTTGTATCATATGTTTGAATATTGAGAATAGTTGGTAGTTGGGAGTCAGTAGTTGGGAGCTTTTTAATTGAAAAGTAAAAATGCTCAATTAAGCTATTAATCACTGACAATCAACACTTTAAATATTTTGCATTTGCTTTGTGAAAGCTAAAAAAAGGAGGACAAGCCTCCTTTCTATATTATTCTTGACAAAATTATTCAGCCAAAGCTGCAGTCAAAGTTTCTTCGCCTTTTTCCCAGTTACATGGGCAAAGCTCGTCAGTTTGTAAAGCGTCCAATACACGGATCACTTCTTCTACGTTACGCCCAACGTTCAGGTCGTATACAGATACCCAACGTACAATACCTTCAGGGTCGATGATGAAAGTAGCACGGTAAGCAATTTTTTCGTTGGCTTCCAAAATACCTAACTCTTCTGCCAAAGACTTAGAAGTATCGGCAAGCATAGGGAATTTCAAACCGCGTAGATCGTCGTGGTTGTTTCTCCAGGCAAGGTGTACAAACTCAGAGTCGGTAGAAGCACCAATCAAAGTAGTGTCACGGTCTCTGAATTCATCAAAGTTGTTGTTAAACTCAGCGATTTCAGTAGGACATACAAAAGTAAAATCTTTTGGCCACCAAAACATTACAGTCCAACGTCCTTCGTCGTTTTTGAAGCTCTCAGAAGAGATGTCAGCAAACTCTTTTCCTTTTTCTAAAGATACAACAGCAGTTTTTTTGAATGAAGGGAACTCAGTTCCTACAGTAATGATTCCTTGTGACATAATATGTATTGTTTATATTGGTTTGTTTTTCAATTTTGTATTGCAAATATCTTATTTTACCTCTTATCATTCAAATCAATTATTTCTATTCTACAATTAGAAAAAACTATAATTGACTTATTTCAATTTGCGATATAACTATTTTATTTACAAAAATTAACCTATTCTTTTTCAGTGAGTTAAATTGAAATAATATTTGGCATTAGTCACGAAATACCGTTCATAATAGTGCGTGGTGTTTTTCTTAAAAAAATGGGAAATGTGCATAAACAAAAAGGGAAGCCCATGACCCCAGGTCACACACTTCCCCTTTATAGTAAAGAATCAATTACAAACTTAAGTCAGCAATCAAAGTTTACTTCTGTATCATCACACGTTTGGTGGCAATCAAATGCCCGTTTTCATCGCTGATTTTGAGCATATATATACCACTTTTTAGCCCTTGGGTTTTTACCTTCACTTTACCATCTTCGGTAATAGTGGTAGCAATTACTTGCTTTTGTCCGTTTAAATCGTGCAAAGCAAAAGTAGGTTGGGTGTTGGCAATGTGGGTATAGCTTACCGCAAAATCGCCGCTAGTACTTGGCATAGGGTACACATTTACCTCTTTGGCGGCTTTGAGCTCGTTCAAGTCTTTTGCCGTGCTGATTACCCTCATATTGGCGGCTTTTCCGTTGATAAAACCTTTAAAGTTGGCAAACATCGCTTGGTTTAACTTTCCATCTACTGCCTTTACCGTAAGGTAATAAGCCGTAGCAGAAGTACTCATTCCTTGTACACTATAAGAGGTAAGCAATACTTGCTTGTTTTGGTGGTTGTTCCACAACATTTGCACATTGGCATCACTTCCTTTACGCGACGTTGAAATATCGCTCACAGTCAACTGTTGGGCATTATACCCCAAGTTAAAGTCAATGGCGTGTACTGTAGTATTGTATTGATAGGTTACAGGTACCTTAAAACTACCATCTTCTAGTTTTTCTGCATTGAACAAGTCTACCATCAACGTACCTTCTTTTTCGGTAGTTCTCAATTGGTTGCCTGCAGTGGTTTTCCAGTTACCGTCTACATCGCCTAACAAAACGCCATAGATCAGGTTTTTAAAGCCTTGATCACAAAACGAAGCTGCAGTAGTAGGCAGGTGTTGAGGCGAGGCAGGTACTTTGTCGCGCCAGTAGCCATCATCGGTAGGCTGACCATTTCTTACTGGGTAGTTAGCTACTGGCTTAAAATCTGCCCCTTTAAAAGTAGTATGGGCATCTACAAAACGCCAGTCAAGCGAAGGTCCAACGTTGGGTAATGGCTGTCCAGTGGCAACGTCGTGGTTCCATACCTGAGGGTATTGAGCAGTTTTGAGCGTAATGCGTTGCTGCATGAGCGTAATGTCGCCCGCGTGTACCTCACCATTCATGTTTACATCTGCCGCTAACGTCTGAAAAGCATTGGGTATCCATCTCACCCCATTGGTTTGGTCGTCAAGCGTAGTAATCAAAGCCGCATAATAGCAGTCCATTCCATTGATTACCGACATCATGTGAGGGTTTGCCGCAACGTCGCGCTTAATTACTAAATGAGAACCTTTAGCTGGCTCAAAAACAAATACACCGTTCAAATCAGGCTGTACTGCTTCGGCAGATAAAGAAGAACCCGCGCCATTGCTGCTATAAATATTGGTAGCCAAATAATCATTCGGGTTATTGGGGTCATACGCCAACGGTTGGTCAGCGCCACCTTGGTTCCAATAAATGATTGCTCCTTTTACTTTTTGGGCATTGTCGGTCACGGTTACATCCCCTGGGTCAACCGTTTTATTTACATCTTTTAAAGTATATGATTCTACCAATTCGCAACTGATAAGATCGCCTTTGGTTACTGTAGTACCTGCCTTTAGGCGAAACTCTACACATATAACATCGCCCAAGCCCTGGAAAAAAGTACCTACAGGCGCATCACCTTTATAATAAATAGAGGCGTGTAATTGCCCGCTGGTGTTGGTGTTGAGCTTATAAGTGCCATAGCTATTGCCACTATGGTTTACCACGTTGCCCAAGGTTACACTACCCGTAGGCTCCATTAGGTTGGCATCGTATTGTAGGCAGTAGTCCATTCCTATAATTCCAGTAGTTACCTCTGTTTTGGCTTTGAGGGTCACACAAAAAGTCTCGTCCTGACAGTTTACTACCGGGGTATTGATGGCGTATTGGTTTACTGGGTCTGGTGGGGTAGAGCCATCCGCATCGTATTTCCATAGCTTGTGCCCCTCGCCATTGTTTGCCGAGAAAAAGAGTTTGTTATTGTATACCACCAAGTTGTTGGGGTTCGAAGAACCATAACCTGGGTTCAAGTCGACTACTAGTTTAGTACCCGCTTCGGTGCCGTCAGTTTCCCATAGCTCATTACCATGTGTACCATCGTTTGCCACAAAATAAAGCTTGCTGTTGTACACTTTAAAATTGTGTGGATCTGCGCTGTCATTGACGTTAATTTCTTTCAACATTTTGGTGCCTGCTTCAGTACCATCGCTCACCCACAACTCTAGGTTGCCAGTGAGTTCATTGTTGGCGCTAAAGTATAATTTGTCGTTGTAGGCAGTGAGGTGATAAGGGTAAGAAGAGCTGTTGGCATAAATATCTTTGACCATTTTAGTACCTTCTTTGGTGCCATCGGTTACCCACAGCTCGTAGCCGTGTGTGCCATCTTCAGCGCTAAAAAACAATTGGTTGTTACACACCACAAAGTCTCTGGCGTCAGAACCATCCGCACCAGGGTTAATGTCTTTCACCAACTTGGTGTCTATGCCCAAGCCATTGGTTTCGTACAACTCTTTGCCAAGTTTGCCGTTGTTTGCCACAAAATACAACTTGCCCTTGTACTCAATCATACGCTCAGGGTTAGAAGAATTAGGTCCTCCCCAAATGTCAGTAATTTGGTAAGTATATCCATTGTATCGGTTATCTGTTACCCATAGCTCTTTGCCATTTGATCTGTCAGCAGCAAAGTACATTTTTTTGCCAAACTTCACATCTCCATACACAATCAAAGGCGTAGCGTTTGAGCTACCTGCCCCCGTTTTAATGTTGATGGTGCTGGTAGTTGTTCCATCGGTTTTTCTCAGTTCAGCCCCGTTTACATCGTCAGTGGCGAGAAAGTAGACATCGTTTCCGTGTGACAACAAGTTCGAAGCCGACCTATAGTCAATGTCGTCTACCAAGCGAGTGCCTGCGGCTGTTCCATCACTTACCCATAAGTTTTTGCCAGCTACACTACCCGCAGTAAAGAACAGTTGATCTTTGTGTATGGTAAAGTTGTTAAAATAAGCTCCTTCGTTCAGGTCTTTTACCATGGTAGTAGTAATGCCATCACTGCTCCAGAACTCGGTGCCCACAAAAAAGTATAATTTGTTTTTAAAAACTACCGGATGTCCACTTGGTGTCTTATCCGATACAGGCGTAGGGGCTTGCGCATAGCTGCTAAGGCAAACACCCAACAATAAAGCGATAATCAGTAAATAATTATGTTTCATGATTTTTGTTAAAATGGTTGTTAAGAATAGGACACAATCAGGATAGATTGCCTCCTGTGAAAATATATTCCTGGATAAAATTCAATTAGAAACCATAGGTGCTTTTAAACACGCTTCTTATAAGTCGTTGAAAATCAAAACGATACAAAAGTGTAGTTACTTATGAACCGAATCTACAGCAATTTGCTGTGATGAGCTCAACGCAGTTAAACAAGGTTTGCCTAGTGGAGGCTACGCCGACATCCCGCCTGCGGGGCACCGATATTCATCGGTATCTAAGGACTTGCGACTTGTTGCTTAAAGCTTGCCCCTGTCGGGGTTTTTAAGTAATAAAAGAACCAGGATGTGTAGAATTGATGACTATCAACTGTAAGCATGATAGGCCAATGGTAGGCAGTTTTGGAGCGTGCACAGCTGATAAATAGTGTGTGTACAAGCCTGATGTAAAGTAGGAATTATGTAACATCGCTATCTCTGGATAAAATGGATTATTTGGCTACAAAACTATACAAATATTTATGGAATGTAAGTATGATGTAAGAAAGCAGCCCATTTCCCTTGATAGCAACATTGATTGAGTAGTACAACCCCTTACTTATTAGCACTTTATTGACATACAGTTGAGTAATACATCGATTATCAAGTCAAAAAAAAAGCTAGGTGCTGGTATAGCAAAGTAAGATTATGGCAAAGAACCAATGTTTGGGTTTTTAGGTTTGCCTTGCAGAGTTCAAAGCAGGGAAAAAAAAGAAAAAGTGGTCCGGTTGGCAGATGTTTATTAGGCTTTATGTAAAAAAGCCTAATATAGGATTCGGTGATCGGCAGAAAAAAATAAAACTGCGAAGTTTAAAAAAGTTAAACCTGGCAGTTTATAATATCAACTCATGTTGAGTTTTGTGTATAAGTTACTTTTTGATTTGTACCTTGGTACGCCTTGGAGGTGGAGATGCTTGATATAAGACAAAATTAAATTTAAGACGACTCACATCACTCAAACACTCTCCGTCTTCGAGCAGGGCCATGTTATAGCTTGGGTAATACCAATTAACCGTGACTTTGCCTCCGTTTTGTTCATACCTTTTCAAGGTTTTGAGTAAATTAGTGATCACTTTGGCGGAGCTAGAATTGAAATATTCCATGCGGAAACTCCACACCATTTCTCCTTTGATTTTTTCAGTATATGCGTTCAACCAGTCAAATACAGGTTGATAAAATTCAGATGCATTCTCTATAAATGATTCACCAATTATGTCACACTTTCCGGTTTGTGCATTTAATTTTACAGAAGGATTAGTAAAAATCTTTTTACTTTCCTTTAATATCAGATTCCTCATGCTTGTTTTAAGTAATAATGCCATCACTAATGAAAACCAGTGAATAGTCATTTTGCAGGTCAATAATAGTAAATATGAGCGCTGAAAAGGATCAACTATGGTTTAAGAGATATGCTTTGGTTAGAGTATATATGTTATAATTTAACACCCCAAAATTAACTAAAAAAAATAACATCTCTTAAAACCAGGACTTGTCTCATGTCCATGTTCAGATAGTTTGCCTCAGGATTTTACATTTTTTCTAGTAAAACTTCTTGTCATCACACTCAAATTGACTGGCTTCATGAAAGATTTTGGGTAAAAACCGATAAAAAAGGCTATATAAGTGCTTTGTTTCAATTTTTAGCAAAATAATATGTTAAGTGTAAGTTTCACCAACAAAAAACACTTACGTATCAAGCAAAAAATGGCTTTTTTGCTCAATAAACGCTGACTGACTGCATTGGATGACCACATAATAATCAGACAAATCAACTATACAATATCAATCACTTTTTTTAGTAATGTGATTTCTGTTTATTGCTCTAAAGCTACTCAACCGTTTACGATCAAGTGGGGTGCTCATCATAAACGGTTGGATAGTGTATATATAATATAAGGAGTGCGCTAGAATTTACGTTTAAACACTTCTGACATAATAAAGGCTTTGCGCACATCTGAGGCATTTGTCATTATTTTTTCTCGCTTTCTTTTTTTACTATCCGTTACCGACTTGGCGTGTTCTAATTGGCTTTGTTGCTCTTCAGACAAAGTAGATACTGACCTGGCATGCCCCAAACGTTTTTTTTGTGCCTGCGACAAACGCTCGTCTGCCACTCGCCTGGCATGCTCTTGTTGTGCTTCTTGTATCTCGGCAAAGTCGCTGATAGGCTGCAAGATTTGCGAATCGGTCGTGGGAGAATATTCTTTTTCTTCTTGTGTTGGTTTATCCAGGTCTTTTGATAGCTCCTTCAGAAAGCTTTGCAACTCTTGGTTTTGGCTTGATGACGACGAAGTAGCAGTAGTTTTTGGGGCAGGTCTTCGTGGAGTAGGTTTGGGCTTGTTGCCTACGTTTTTCTTCTTTTTACCTGCATTGTTTGATTTATAAATCAGGTAAATGATTGCAATGACAATGTATGCAAATATTTGAAAGTTGTCCATAATAACAAATATAACAAAATTCAGTAAAAACCATCATATCGGATCAAAAACCTGCGCTAAACCTCTGCACTGGAACACCAAGTATGAGCTGTTAATTTACTTAAAATGTAGCAGTGGTGATTTACTTAGGTGTGATGATTGCAGGATGTTTTGCGGTTATTGCCTTGAATCTACTTTAAAAGCATGGCACGATTTTCACTAGTAGCCATGTTTAAGGTAGTTATACGAATTTTAATCGTGACACCCCCTCATTTACAAGGAGTTGATTAATCTATGATGGTACAACAAAAGCAGTGTTCTTTTATGCATACCCTCATCATATACGAACCTGAACCAGCACAATGCCTGACTTTTACCAAGTTTTGCTGGCAATTGTCAATGGTTATTAAGCTAAAGAAGTTGATTAAATGTCAAACATTTTAAGAAATATATTTTTATTGATATGGTTGGTTTTATGCACAATACCTGTAGCGCATGGGCAAGAAGATGACATTGTGCAGGTAACCTCATTTGATGAAACAACAGACGACTCGAGAGATTCTGTGGTTTTTCGTCAAAAATATGTGATCGGAATCAAAGAAGCTCCTCCCTTTGCCATTAAAAACCCTGATGGCTCCTGGACTGGCATTAGTGTAAACCTCTGGGAATCTATTTCGGCAAAACTCAAGATTAGTTTTAGATGGGAAGAACGCGGTATGTCAGGTTTGTTAAAAGGGGTACAAGACGGTTCGTTAGATGCTGCCATTGCTGCCATTAGTATTACCCGTGAGCGAGAAGAGCTGGTAGATTTTACGCATCCTTATTATGTTACAAGTTTAGGGATAGCAGTACGCCCCAAAGAAGGGAGTATTAAACTGCTCATCTCTCGTATTTTATCTCCTCGCTTTATCAGCACCATAGGAGCACTTATTGCCTTGTTTCTTATTTTTGGTGGGCTTATCTGGCTTTTCGAGCGTAAAAAAAACCCTGGGTTCGATGAATCTTTTAAAAAGGGGATCGGCTCCGGATTTTGGTGGGCTGCTGTTACTATGACTACAGTAGGCTACGGCGACAAAACGCCTATTACAGCTGGCGGAAGGTTTATTGCCATTATCTGGATGTTTTTCACCATTTTGTCGGTGTCTAGTTTGATCGCAGCCACCTCATCGGTGCTCAACTCAGACCCTCCCGAACACAAGGTGGAGAATGTACGTGACCTGGCAAAAATTAAAGTGGGTACGGTAAAAAAATCGAGCAGTTTACAGTATTTGCGTAGAAACCGGGTATTGCCCAAAATATACGCCACCCCACTTGAGGGTATGCAGGCAGTAAAAAACAAAGAAATAGATGCCATGTTGTACGATGAACCTTTGATGCGATACCTTATCAAACAAGGGCGAGTAAACAACCTCAAGCTCTTACCTTATAAATTTAAGTATCAATACTATAGTGTGTGCCTCCCTTCGGGCAGCGACCTTCGCGAGGGCATTAACCTTATATTGCTGGAAAAAACCACTGAACCCCACTGGAAAGACCTCTTGTTTAATTATTTGGGTAGGACAGAGTAGTTTGCACTTAAATTACTCTGGTTAGGTACTTTCCACTCCGCACCAAAATTTTCTGATAAATCGACAAAGTGCTAGGCAAGTTTGCCTTCTTTAAATTTCTTTCGTCGGGAAAAAAGCCAGTTATTTAACGATAAACGCTCTTTACCTGTGGGTATCATAAAATGGTCATGTGTTCTTTTGTATACACATAGCTCCTCATAAGACTTCATCCATACATCTTCTAAAAATGACCAAATAAAACCTGCCTTCTCTAAGTAATGGAACTGAATAATTTGATCTGGAGACAAAGCGAACTTTGACCATTTTGAATGCCTTGAATTACTTTATTACTTCACTAAACCTTATCTCCAACTCAATACTTGACTAAGCACCAAGAGCAACCACGATAAGCTCTGTTCATAGCCCCAAGTGGACCTGCCAACCGGCATTTTCAGGTTCATGGCTACATCAGTTGAACGAGGTCTCTACTTTGTTTTTTGTTAAAAAACCATCGAATAGTCTTAGTCAGATATTAAAAATCGAGGGAGTTTTATGAATTTAAAAACATACAAGCACATTTTTTTTGTAGGATTTGCATTGCCCATTCCCGTTTGTAAATTGTGAACAAATCCAACAATATTTGTGTGTTGTATGGGTAGAAAAGAAACCTAAGGTGGGTAAACACTTCCTTAATAACAAACTATCTGTAAAACACCATCCTTTCGATAAAGCCAGTTACCCAAAACAACGCATGGCTTTACCTAAATTGAACAATTAAAAATGAAAAAAAGAACCGATTGGCATATAATGACCGCCACAGAAGCAGTCAAAATGCTAAAAACCAACAGCAAAATCGGCCTTACCCAACAAGAAGCAGATAAAAGGCTACAAAGCCACGGCCCCAATGTGCTTACCCAAAAAAAAGGCGAAAGTTTATTAAAGATTTTTCTCAAAGAGTTTCATCAGCCCCTGGTATATATTCTGATCATTGCAGGAATCGGTGTAGGAATTTTGCAAGAATGGGTAGAGATGATCGTGATTTTTCTGGTGGTCATTATCAATTCAGTCATAGGCTTTGTCGAAGAGGTAAAAGCACTCAGGGCAATTCAATCTTTGTCAAAAGAGCTCAACGCTGAAAACACAGTCATTAGAAACCAGGAAAAGAAGATGGTTTCAGTAACAGATTTGGTACCAGGAGATATCGTTACCCTGCAATCTGGTGACCGGGTTCCTGCCGACTTACGTCTGATTCTGACCAAAGATTTACAAATAGATGAGTCTGCGCTCACGGGAGAATCTATCCCTTCAGATAAACAAGCCAATTCATTAGAAAAAAACGTGGTATTGGCCGACCGTACCAACATGGCGTATGCATCTACTTTGGTAACACATGGAGTAGCTACTGGTGTAGTGGTGAATACCAGCGACCAAACCGAAATTGGGAAGATTAATCAAATGATTGCCTCAGCAGATATATTGGCTACTCCCCTTACCCGAAAAATTGCCGGATTTAGTCGCTTTGTGCTTTCTATCATTTTAATTTTAGCTGGGCTTACCATCACAGCGGGCATTTTGAGAGGCAACGAATTGAGTGACGTGTTGCTGGAAGGGGTAGCGTTGGCGGTAGGTGCTATTCCAGAGGGCTTGCCTGCGGTAGTTACCATTACCCTCGCCATTGGTGTATCGCGCATGTCAAAAAGAAAAGTAATTATTAGAAAACTACCTGCGGTAGAAACCCTGGGCAGCACTACTGTGATTTGTTCTGACAAAACCGGCACACTTACTCAAAACGAAATGACAGTACAACGGGTGCTGGCAGGCGGCAAAACTTTTGGGGTAAGCGGAGAGGGGTACCGTCCTTTGGGTGAGTTTACCCTAGAAGCACCACCAACTCCGGAAAACAAACAACTCCCTATCTCTAAACCGCTTGAACAAGACGCCTCCTTTGCGTTGAATGAACTTCTTAAGGCGGGACTGCTTTGCAACGATTCACGGTTGTTACAACAAGACGAGTTATGGAAAATTGAAGGGGACCCTACCGAAGGTGCTTTGCTTACTTCTGCCCTCAAAGCAGGCCTTGACACAGATAAACAAAACAAACTGACCCCTCGTGTAGATGTCATTCCTTTTGAATCGGAATACCAATACATGGCTACTTTGCACCAAAAAGATGATGTACATGTAATGTATGTAAAAGGGTCTATCGAAAAAGTGCTGGCTGCCTGTAGCAATGCCTTGGACTGGAATCACGAAATTCACCCAATTGACCACCAGGAAATCCAACATAAAGTACAGGAGTTTGGTGAAAAAGGAATGAGAATATTGGCATTTGCCCGCAAAGAGTTTCCCAAGTCTACCAGCGACATAAAACACGGTGATGTACAAGAAGGGCTCACTTTTTTGGGTTTGCAAGCAATGGCTGATCCTCCCCGCCCCAACGCCATCAACGCAGTAGCTGCCTGTAAGTCGGCAGGCATTGAGGTAAAAATGATTACAGGAGATCATGTAGTCACTGCGGCAGCTATAGCCAAAAAATTAGGTTTACACGACGATAAAGCTGCCAACCAAGAGATTACGGGTGCAGTCATGAATGAATTGAGCGAAGAAGAATTTGTTCAGGCAGCCAAAGAAAAATCAGTATTTGCAAGGGTAAGCCCAGCTCAAAAGCTCGCTTTGGTAAAGGCACTGCAGCAAGAAGGGCACATAGTGGCCATGACTGGAGATGGGGTAAACGATGCTCCTGCCTTAAGGCAAGCCGATATTGGGGTAGCTATGGGCATTACAGGTACCGAAGTAGTAAAAGAAACTGCTGACATTATATTAACAGACGATAACTTTTCAAGCATCAAGGCTGCTGTAGAAGAAGGAAGAAGAGTATTGGATAATTTAGTCAAGTTTATTATCTGGACTTTGCCCACCAATATCACCGAAGGAGTAGTTATTTTGATTGCGTCTCTGCTGGGGTTGGCTTTGCCCATTACTCCTTTACAAATTTTGTGGATTAATATGACAACAGCGATTTTTTTAGGCTCTATGCTGGCTTTTGAGCCCCTGGAACCCGACGTGATGCAAAGACCTCCCCGCAACCCCAAAACACCTTTGATTACATCGCCTCTTATTTGGAGAATTTGCTGGGTAAGTGGTTTGTTAGTGGCAGGGGTATATGCAGTCTATCATCAGGCCATCAGAGCTGGTGCGCCTGCGCAGGAGGCGCAAACCATTTGTGTCAATATCATTGTTTTTGGCGAACTGTTTTATTTATTCAATACCCGCTCCCTTGAATTCTCTCAGTTCAAAATAGGCTTTTTCTCCAACCTCTGGCTTGTATTGGGCGTAATTATCATGACTAGTTTACAGCTTCTGCTGGTATACTCCCCTTTTATGAACAAGATATTTAATACCGCCCCTATGAGCCCAAAATCCTGGGTAGTAGTCTTGGCAATCAGCTCGTTGTTGTATGGCTTGGTAGAGTGTGAGAAAACCATCAAAAGATGGAAAAAACACGGCACTTTTACTTCTAATGTACACTTGCTTCGCAAACCAAAACAATGAGCCGCTTCAATCGACATTGGGTAGTTTACCCCAAGCGTAATAAAAAAGCCCATTTGCAAGGCAGGGTATAATAACTACCCTGCCTTTTCAAATGGGCTTTATACATTCTGTAATCCACTAAAATCAACAAAGCTTAATAATCTTCTTCTTCGTCTTCTTCATCAAAAGAAAAACTAGAGGGATTAAACATGCTACTGAGCAAGTCTTTGAACTGTAAGCCACGGCTGAGGGTATTTTTGCTCAGCATAGAATACTCTGCCAACCCGTGTAGGGCAAACTCCATCAAAAACAATTTAAGTTCGTAAGTTTCGCGGGCGTGGTACTCTTCTACCAAATCTTCCAGTCCGGCTACCTTTAGCAAAGTATCTTTATAATCGGCATGGCTCAGGTCATTCAACAAATCTATGGTATTGCCGTTGCCAAACCAATCAGTCACTGGTTTGTAAGGGTTTTTATCTTTTTGTTTTTTCATCTTTTCCGGATCAGGGAAAAAAGTCAAAAACATGGCTCTTACCGTTTTACCAATCAGGTTTTGCGCTACAATCAAAGGTCCCTCCTGCTCTCCTTCATACACCAGCTCTACCTTGCCGGTAATTGCCGGAATCACTCCCCATAAATCGCTCAGGCGCGCCTGAGTATGCGTTTCGCCATTGGTAAGTGCCCTTAACTCTGCCGCACTTACCAGGTTTTCGTAAGCCGAGATAGTCAAACGGGCTGACACTCCACTTTTAATATCTACATACTCGTTTTGACGCGCTTCTATGGCCAATTGCTCTATCATGTTCTGGAGCACATCATTTACTTCTACCGTTTCTTGCTGAGCTGGGGCAAGCTTTGCCTCTTGTTGAGTAATCTTACGCCCTATTTCTATAGAGTTAGGGTAGTGTGTAATAATTTGGCTGTCGATCCGGTCTTTGAGCGGAGTAACAATGCTGCCCCGATTGGTGTAATCTTCGGGGTTTGCGGTAAAAATAAACTGAATATCAAGCGGCAAACGCACATTAAACCCTCTAATCTGAATATCGCCTTCCTGCAATATATTAAAAAGTGCTACTTGAATACGTGCCTGAAGATCGGGTAGCTCGTTGATCACAAAAATGCAACGATGCGAGCGGGGTATCAAACCATAGTGAATGACGCGCTCGTCGGAGTAAGGTAGTTTGAGGCTGGCTGCTTTAATAGGGTCAACATCACCAATAAGGTCGGCTACCGACACATCAGGAGTAGCTAGTTTTTCGGTATAACGCTGACCACGGTGTAACCACGACACAGGGGTACCATCGCCGTGCTCGGCAATCAGGTCACGGGCATTTTTTGACAATGGTTGCATTGGGTCATCGTTTAGCTCAGACCCCGCCACTACTGGAACATACTCGTCCAACAGGTTTACCATCATACGTGCCATGCGGGTTTTGGCTTGCCCACGCAACCCTAACAAGTTGATGTGGTGTCGAGAGAGAATGGCACGCTCCATATCAGGTATCACAGTTTCTTCATACCCCCAAATTCCATTGAATACAGGCTCTTTTTGCTGAAGTTTTTGCACAAGATTGTAGCGAAGTTCCTCTTTGATAGATATAGGTTCATAGCCAGCTTTTTTTAGCTCGCCCAGTGTCAGTATAGAAATTGTATCTTTTTGGGTAAATTTTTTACGGCTCATTCAGATTGTTTTTTTTAAAGGAATTGATTCTGTTGTAATAGACAAAACAGTGGTTTGACTTAGTAAATGTATATTTTGTATGTGTAACTTGTTTTTCAACCGCTACATAGTTGTAATTTAATTAAATTAAATTATAAATTAAAAGCTTTTTACAAGCGCTGTAGTTACAGCATGATAATTAGCTTTGAATATTTGCTTGAAATTAATCATCTTTCATTTGCTGTACGTTTACACTTTTTTTTTCTAAGGAATGGACAAAAAATAACTTTTCCTTCTGGAGATGGTCTTTCTTCCTGATATTTCGTTACTTTTTTCGTCATAGCTAAGGCTATGCCTGCAAAAAGTGCCTCAGCTCAGAAAGAAATTCCTACCACCAGATAGGTAACTTATTTTTCAACCATTCCTAAAAGGTTAATTCACTATGACACAAAACTTAAAACTTTGGCTTGTTTGGACTATTATAACCTGTTCGACTATTTTTTTGTTAAAAGATTTTGCTTTAAAAAAAGATCTGCCAAAAATTATCACAAAAAAAACACCTTCCAGGCTTGACCTGCCTACAATAGGGGCGGTCAATGATATCAAGGAAAACCTGAAAGGGCGCTATGCGTATGAACTTGCCCGCCTGGCTGACCCACGTACCCAACAAGTGCCTGCCAATATAAGGCATAAAGAGCTCAGGTTTGCCCAAAGTATATCACAAAATACAGTCAGGCAACGTACCACCGAGCAACAATGGGTACAACGAGGACCTTTTAACATAGGAGGGCGTACCCGTGCCCTTGCAATAGATGTGAGCAACGAAAGCGTAATTATAGCCGGAGGAACATCAGGGGGAATGTGGCGCAGTGAAAACAGCGGAGCAAGTTGGCGCAAAACCAATGGCGAAACAGAGGTGCAAAGTGTCACTGCGATAGTACAAGATACCCGTGCTGGCAAAACCAATACCTGGTATTATGGTACGGGCGAACTCAGGGGCAACACAGCCGCCGGAGGAGGAGGTGCCTTGTACAGAGGCAACGGTATTTTTAAGTCCACCGATGGAGGCAATAGCTGGAACCCACTTGCCGCTACCACCAACCTCACCCCACAGGTATACGACAATGCCTTTGAATATGTATGGAACCTGGGCATCGACACATCTAACACCACCCAGGATGAAGTATACGCGGCGGTTTTTGGTACCATTGCCAAGTCTACCGATGGAGGCAATAGCTGGACCAAAACACTAGGGTATGACACCAACTTTGTGGCAAGGTATACCGATGTGGCTGTATCGCCTAAAGGAGTCGTGTTTGCGGCCTTAAGCAATACTTCTTTGGGAAGCCCGGTAGGTACTGTCAGTGGTTTTTATCGTTCGACAGATGGCTCTAACTGGGTCAACATTACTCCAGTGGGTTTTCCAACTATACACGACCGCACCGTGATGGCTATTTCGCCTACTGACGAAAACACTGTCTATTTTTTGAGCAACACGCCTACTCAAGGGTTCCCTTATAGTTTATGGAAGTATACTTACCTGGCAGGCGATGGCTCGGGGCTGGGTGGGCAATGGACAAATCTGTCGGGCAATGTTCCCCGCTTAGGAGGCAATCAGGGCGATTATAACTCACAAGAATCGTTTAATATGCTCATTGATATTAAACCAGACAACTCCAATATAATGTTTATTGGTGGTACCAACCTTTATCGTTCAACAAACGGGTTTACTACACCCGCTGCCAGCTGGATAGGTGGCTATGACCCAAGTGGAGGATTTGGTTTTTATCCTGGGCACCATCCCGACGTACACAAGGTGGTATTTTACCCCTCTAACCCTAACAAAATGCTATCGGCTACCGATGGGGGTGTTTACCTCACCAACAACAACATAGCAAATGCAGTAGAATGGATAAGTTTTAACCAAGGGTACTTTACTACTCAGTTTTATTCGGTAGCCATAGACCCTCAGGCAGAGTACATTGTAGGCGGTATGCAAGACAATGGCAGTTATAATACCAATACAACAGATGTAACCACCCCCTGGACAGCATTGCTGGGGGGCGATGGCTCTTATTGTGCAGTAGGTGCTCAATCGGTGTATGTGTCGGCACAAAATGGGCAAATCTATCGTTTGGCTTATAACAACCAGGGGGAGTATCAGGGTTTTGCCCGAATAGATCCTTCGGCAGGGAGGGGTTATGCATTTATCAACCCTTTCATTATAAGCCCCAACAACCAGTTTGAAATGTATTTGCCAGCAGCTGATACCTTGTGGTACAATGGCAATACTGCTGAGATCACACTAGGCAGTAATGATCCGCCTTCTACCAATTGGCAAAACATAGACCGTTTGCCCAACCCTGATGATTACATCACTGCTTTGAGTTTGTCAGAGGTCAATAAAAACACCCTTTATTATGGTACTGCCACTGGAAAGTTGTATAAAATGACCAACGCCAGCAACAACCAACGACAACGTACCGAGCTTACAGGTAGCAACTTCCCTGCGGGCTACATCAACTGCATAGCCACCAACCCCTTAAACGCCCAAGAATTGATAGTGGTGTTTTCTAATTACAACATTCAAAGCCTGTATCGCAGCATTGATGGTGGTACCAGTTGGGTGGCTATTGGTGGCAACCTGGAAGAAAATACAGATGGTACAGGGAATGGTCCTTCGATAAGGTGGGTCAGTATTTTACCGTTGGCTAACAATATTACCCAATACCTGGCAGGTACAAGTGTGGGGCTATTTGCTACTGACAATATCAACGGAGCCGCTATTACCTGGGAACAGCAAGGTAAAACTACTATAGGTAATGCAGTGGTAAATATGATACAGGCAAGGTTACAAGATGGCCTGGCTGTAGTGGCTACACACGGCAGAGGCATATTTAGTACCCGTTATGCCAATCCTTATGGGGTGGCTTCTACCGATGGCTTTGCCCTGGAACAAAACTTCCCTAATCCTTTCCGAACGCTTACCACTATTGGGTACAGGCTAGACAATGAGTCTAAAGTAACGTTGACTGTGTTTGACCAACAGGGCAAAAAAATCAATGTTTTGGTAGATGCAGTGCAAAGTGCAGGAAATCAAACCGTAGTTTGGAATGGTGAAACGGGTAGAAATCGCCCAGTAGTAAACGGGGTATATTTTTATGAGCTTAAGGTCAATGGTAAGAAGCGCACCAAACGAATGTTTTTGGTTAAGTAGGCACTTGTTGTATTGGCATATTTGAAAAAAAGCCTTCTGTATGAAGGCTTTGAACAACTAAAAGTTAAGCAATAAAAAATATTGGTTATTGATGGGTTCGTTCTTTCAAAAAGGTGCCATCTACCGCAAAGACTACTTCTAATTGGTGGGCAAATGCTACGGCAAACAAAGAGGCTCCTTCTTTTTTGGTAAGTTTGTATGCCTCAGCACTAACCTGGTCGGCATAGTTGGCGGCTATGTAGTCTTGAGCCGGTTGGGGCAAGTCAGTGGCAGCTATGCTTTCTTTGCTCATTTCACATCCTTTTTTGCCTTTCTTACCTTTTTTTTGTGCTGCTTTTTCTTCTAAAAAATTACCCGATGCATCAAAAGTCAGCGCTTTACGCGTATCCAAACGTACCATAATCTTTGTGGTACCATCAGGGGTGGTCATTTGAGCCGCCTTTACCACATTGGCTCCGGCATAGTGAGTGGCGATATAATCACTCATTGTTTGGGGTAAAGCAGTTAGTTCTATACCATTACACTTTCCTCCGTCTTCGCTATAATTGCCAGCATCGTGGCTTTCTACGGTTACTCCATACACCACACTGCCTTCGGTTCCAGTCATTTTGACTGCTTCGGTAATGCGCTGCCCGCCAAAATCCTGATGAGCGGCATTGAGTACCAGTACTGGTAAGTCTGTGGCAGCAATGCTTTCTACTGAGCCAGTAGTAATGCCAGGATTTACGGTTTCTTGTTGTTGGCAAGCAGTAAAAACACACATTGCCATTGTACAAACAATTCCTGTCAATAGTTTTTTCATTCTTTTGATGATTTTATTCAAATACACTGTGCCACTTTATTAGTTTTAAACTCAGGTGGCGGTTTACTTTAAGAAAGCACTTCTTTGGCAAGTTGTACTACCAGGCAAGCAGTATTTTTTATAAAATAAGCACCAACTTAGCTTTTAAAACACTGAAAATCAACAATATTATACTATACACTTTTATCAGTAAGGTAAGCATAGCAAAAACGAAAAGTGTACCAAGGAATGGAAAAAAACTGTAACTTTGTACCTACTCAAAAATTGATAATTTTATGACAAACACCTCTCAAACTCCCCCTTTTCATTTGGCAATACCAGTAGCTGACCTGGCAAAGAGTCGTCAATTTTATGGTGAAGTGTTGGGCTGCAAAGAAGGCAGAAGCGATGAACATTGGGTAGATTTCAACTTTTTTGGACACCAACTGGTCATTCACCAAAAACCAGTAGCTGAGATCAGCCACAAACCCGTAGCCAACCCTGTAGATGGACACGAGGTGCCCATCCCTCACTTTGGGGTGGTGCTTAGTTGGAACGATTGGGAAAAACTTGCTGAAGATTTGAAAACAAAAAATATTGAGTTTGTCATAGAACCTTACATCCGCTTTCAAGGAAAAATAGGCGAGCAGGCCACTATGTTTTTTCTCGATGTAGAAGGCAATGCACTGGAGTTTAAGGCTTTTAAAAATATTTCTCAGCTTTTTGCCAAGTAAATCCTTTGGCCTAAAAGGTACTAAAACTAAAAGTGCGAAGCCCAATAAGAACTTCGCACAAATTGTATATTTTGTTTAACTGCCTTTTACTTTTGAGGACACCAGTGTATGACTCATAATGATTAGCCCAAGTATTGTAACCTGGCTTTGAGGTAACGCTTAATTTCCTGATAATTGGCATAGTAAAAAGAAGGGATTTTTTGCACTTCCTGATCGTGTTTAATCAAATAAATCACGTCAGATACATTGCCATTGGTAAGTTTTGTTTGGGTGATAAAGCCGTCTAATTCGCTGAAGCGATAAGCTTGTTCAGTTTTAAGAAAAACATTATTGAACGAAATCACCTCGTTGTTAATGTCTACTTTGTTGAGGTTTTTGAAGAGATTGTATGCTAAGTAGGTGATAATTAACAAAAAAAAGAAAACATACAGACCTTGTTGAGTGGGAGGAATAGCCAATAGATAAGGAGTAAAAATAATGCCCAGAACGAAAAACAATGCAATTAAACTGGCTATGCCTAATATTCTAAATTTTGACTTCATGGTGGTTTATATAGGATAATGGATATATACTAATCCTTCTACTAACTTTTTAGTACAAAAGTTACATTTGTAAGAATATATTTGGCAGATATTCCCTATATTTTTTTTATTACCTGCGTTTCTTCTACCTAAATCTCCAGTTCAGTCATTGGGTTCCAAAATACTTTAGCCTTAAAATCTTTGATTTTATCGTTTTCTACTACAATTCCTTCAGCTTCGAGACGGGTTTGCATTGTATCGCCGCCAAAGTGATGTTTGCCCGTAAGCATTCCTTCACGGTTTACTACCCTATGTGCTGGTACATCTGTTTCGGTATGAGCGTTGTTCATTGCCCAACCTACCATGCGCGCTTTGCCCTTGGTACCCAAATACTCGGCAATGGCTCCATAACTGGTGGCTCTGCCTTCAGGAATCAGTTTCACTACCTCGTATACGTCTTTAAAAAAATTGGTCTTGTCCATAAAATTCAGTTGGTTAGATATAAATTGCAATTTACTATTTTTACCATAAGTAGCGTATAATGGCCAACAACTACTTTCAATTCAAACAATTTAAGATAGAACAGGGCAATACCGCCATGAAGGTATGTACCGACTCGTGTATTTTTGGGGCATCTGTTCAACCTGCCCCCCATACACAACAAGTGCTCGACATAGGTACTGGTACTGGACTGCTTAGCCTTATGCTTGCCCAACGAACCAGCAACCTTGACATTACAGCGGTAGAAATAGACGAAGCAGCTTATAACCAAGCCAAAGCAAATATTGAGGCTAGTCCCTGGGCTACTCGTATAGAGGTACACCACCAGGCTATTCAGCACTTTGCCCAGAAACATCCTGCACAATATGGACTCATTATGACTAACCCACCGTTTTTTGAAAACCACCTCAAAACCCAAAATTTAAGCCAAAACAGGGCGTTGCATAGTGAGGCTTTATCTTTTAATGATTTGCTGATAGCAATAGACAAGTTACTTGCTCCTGATGGCACACTTGCGGTACTGCTGCCCATGTATCAAATGGAGGTGTTTACTACCAAGGCTGGAGACTATGGCTTGCAGGTGTTTGAACAATTGCAGATACACAATCACCCTCAAAAGCGTAACTTCAGAAGGATTTGCTATTTTAGCCGAAAGGCTCTCCCAAATGAGCCAGTATCTGAAAATGAATTATTTATTCGAAACGAACAGAATGAATACACCCCTGAGTTTGTACAGTTATTAAAAGCTTATTATTTATATTTATAAGGTTCTGGGGACTTGGGGCTAGTGCATTAGAGATTAAATAAGTTGCTTATTAATTTGGATGAATTTTGTTTTCTGAAGAGTCGTTAAAATGGCGGATAGCCATAGCTATCTAACTTTTTTACGAGGAAGTCAGGGGGCAAAAGTCGCCAAATAATATGTAAGTAACTTAGTGCCTGATGCACTAGGTTCCAGGGACTCTCTACTAGCAATTAACAAGTTGATAAATCACTTATTTTTCAGTATTTATAATTTTGTTAGGCAAGAGCATTCAGACAACAGTCGATAGTCATTTGAATACTAACTTCTCTTATACAATTCTTTAAATTAATCAGTTGTATTCAAAATGCGCTCACGAAATTTCCATTTACGAGTTTTATAAACCGTTAAAAAGTAACAGGCTTTAAAATTCGTAACTGCTTGTAATACCGAGTCTGATTGAAAACCCATACAAACTCACTTTTAGTGGTCTTAACACAGCCGACCAAGTGCTTCGCTATCGTTACCCGCTCTCTTGGTCAGCTGCGCTTAAGACCAAGAGGAGGGGACAAGTTTGATGATGGCTTTTAGTTGATAAATCACTTATTTTTCAGTGTTTATAATTTTGTTAGGCAAGAGCATTCAGATAAGAGCCAATGACCAGTTTGAATAAGCACCCGCATTCAAAAGACGCTAAATAAACTTTCATCTACCTATTTTATAAATCATTAAAAATCAATGTGTTACAAATCGTAAAGTTGCTTATAGAGCAGCCTCAAACTTGCAGCTTGTTGCTAAAATCTTGAGGCTGTAGAGGCTTCCATTTACGAATTTTATAAATTGTTAAAAAGCAGTGTGTTGTAAAATTCTTAGCTGCTTGTAGCACAAGGCCCTTTACCAAAAGAAAATCCCTGTTCGGTGTTATGAACAGGGACTCAGTACATGATACGTTTTAAAAGCTTTTGTTAGGCACAAAATAATTATTCGCCAGGACTATAAGGTTGAGCCATCACTTTGCGCAAGTTTTTAGACTGTTGGTGTATTAACCGGTCGCGCAAAGGAGTTTGTTTATGCTCACGAAAAAATTGTCCTTTGGTAATGGGAGACGAGTGTTGCAACAAACGAATGACTTTGAAAATCACAATTTTTTGTCCCATATGAATCACGTTAGAATGTAGCTTGTTCCAAGCTTTGATGTCAACAACGCTTACACCGTACGCCTCGGCTATGCTTGTCAGCGACTGCCCTCTGATCACTACGTGTACATAGGTGCGGGTTTTGGTGGTGACAAACCTGCTACGGTTAAACTTAGGTGTGTTGCGCTCTACAGGAGTAAACTTTCTTTCATTGACTGCTGTACTGTTTTCTATAGTGGCTTTGGTAGGTTTTGGCGGCGAAACTACCAGTTTTTGCCCAGCATACACATCATTGTTGATGTAGTTCCATTTGCGCAGATCACTGACACTTATGTCATAGCGACGAGCTACATCAAATACAGTTTGCCCTTGTGCTACTACATGTATGCCCGACTGGGGCGTATTGGGACTAATAAACAGGTCGTTGCGGCGGGGCTTGATTCCTTCTGGGAAAAACTTGTCTGTGCTGCTGCTGTTATAGTCGTTGTTATTTACCGGAGGAGGCAACGGGTCATATTTTTCTACGGTTTTTTCTACAGTAGTATTATTTGTGTTATTAGTATAATGAGGGCGTTCTACTGCTTGAGGACGAACTTCGGTTATTTGAATGGTGGTAGATGGTTTTACCTTAATTTTGGGCATAGGGTTTTCATCTTCCCGATTACTGACTACTTGTATATTGTTGGTAATCGTTGATTCCTTATTAGGCTCATTTTTTTCCGGTTTTTTCTCTACCACATCTACAATGTTCGGGTATTTCTTCCGGTCATCTTTGATGCTTTGAATCACAATTTTGGGCTGGGGCAAAGGCGGAGTTACAACCATAGGCTTGTTTTTAGCCCGGTTATGAAACTCTGGCTCCAGACGCTTGTCTTGCTTCAACTCCTGTTCTTGAGTATTGGGGGTTGCAGGGGGTGGCTCAATGCTATTGATCACAATTTTACTTGTCACAACAGGCGTTGGCTTTTTATCCAGTGGAATGAGCACATCATAGGCCTTGTCTTTGGGAATGCGTTTTTTCTTTAACCACAGGTTATATTCTTTGAGCAAGTCAACAGATACCTTGAACTTACGCGCCACCTGAGCAAGGGTTTTGCCTGACACCTGGTAAGGCATTAAAGGCAATGGTACACTGGTGTCGAGGAGCATTTTTTCCTCAAATGCTATTTTATAAGCCAAAAACTTTTTGATAAAAGAGTGGGTTCGCTCTTCTATGTAGAGCTCTTGTACCCCTATTATTTCGCGTTGATTGTAGTTTTCTTTGATAAAATCTTTAGTATTATCAAGTCCCATGTGAAGGGTAAGAATGGTATAAATCCAGTTCTTGAAATACAAGTTATTTTTGTGTAGAAAACGGGCAGCTCCACGAGTAGAAGCTACGATATTCAAGCGTTCGTCTACTTTGTCGTTGACTTTGAGCCCTACTTTTTTTGCCAGGTCTTCTTTTAGTAACCAAAATCCGGCGCCTTCGTGCGAGTTAAGCGCATTGGCCATCAAGCTACTTTTCAGCAAAGGCAAATATTTGAAATCAGTCGGAAGATTTTCCTCTTTGAGAATGTCTTCCATCATGGGTGCGTAAGATTTCAAACGGGCAAGGTTTTCACTAAAATTTTGTGAACTCCTCAACAACTTATAAATTCTGGTTTGAATCTGGCGGCGTGCTCCTTTGGTAATAATTAATTTAAGATTCCCTATCTTTAGTTTTTGGGGTACTTCTACTGCTCTGTATGCTCCAAAGGTTGGGGGTATTGCAAGCAACACCCACATAAAAATACAGATGTAAGTTTTGTGGTGTAATAATATTTTTTTCATAAACCGTTAATATTCACAAACACCCGAAGAATATGTGGCTGGAATAAAGTGTTTAGTCATTTTTGTTTTTTGTCATTATCAATAAGTCAAAAATTGTGGTCATAAGCAAATAGGACTACGTAAATATTAATAAAAAGTTACAATACTATTTTTTTCTAAGAACCATCAAACCATCCCTCAAAGGAAAAAGTACGTTTTCTACGCGATCGTCTTCATGTACTTTTTTATTAAAATCAACAATTGCTAATGTATCCTTATCAAGATTGCTACTTTCGTTGAGCACTTTACCGCTCCAAAGCACATTATCGGCGATGATCAAGCCATTTTTACTTACTTTGCCAATTATTTGATCAAAATACTGTGGGTAATTTATTTTGTCAGCATCGATAAAAACCAAGTCAAAAGTAGCTTCAATGGTAGGAATAATGTCCAGGGCATTTCCCGCTCTGTAGTCCACCTGTGAGAGGATTCCTGCTTCATCAAAATAACGTTTTGCCATGTCCTCAAGCTCTTCGTTGATATCAATTGTGTACAATTTCCCCTCAGGAGCCAGGCCTTCGGCAAGGCATATTGCCGAGTATCCTGTGTAAGTACCTATTTCTAATATGCTCTTTGGCCGGATCATTTTAGAAAACATGGATAAAACTCTACCTTGTAAATGCCCGGATAGCATACGGGGTGCCAAAACTTTGGTATAAGTTTCGCGGGAGAGGCGCGCCAACAAATCACTTTCAGGTTGACTGTGGGCTTCGGCATAACTATTAATTTTTTCGTCTATAAAGTCCATATAGGTGTATTTTTTTTTCTAAATCGAAATGAGTGCTTCTTTGTTTTTTTATATACTTGTAGTATCGGTACCCAAGAACTTGCGGCTTGTTTAAAACTTGTCAATCGATGAATACTACCCGGGCAAATACCTGAAAATACTTAAATCGTCTTCGTTTAACATTTCATTGGCCACCTCCATGAGGTCACTTGCGGTAATCTTCCTTATATTTTCAAAAATCACCTCCAGACTTTCTACTTCGCTGCTGTCCAATATACTCTTACCCATCATGAGCATAAAGTTCAAATTATTTTCTTCTGCCATGGCAAGCTGCCCAAATAACTGTTCTTTGGCGCTGTGTAGCTGCATTTTACCCAAAGCCTGTACTTTCAACAACTTTAATTGTTTCATTACCAATGCTATGCTCCGCTCGAAATGTTTGCGCTCGGTAGCAAAATAAATAGCAAACAAGCCCGTGTCAGAAAAAGGGTGGTAGTTAGACTCGACAGAATATACCCAACCGTGTTTTTCGCGCAAGCTCAGGTTAAGGCGAGAGTTCATGCCTGGTCCTCCTAAAATATTGTTGAGCATAAAAAAAGGCAGCTTCTTTGAGTGCGACCGATGATAAGTGGGTCTGCCCAATGCACAATAGGCTTGTTGCGCAGTGTGGGTGAGCTTTATTTGGTGAGGGTGATAACTCTCAAAAGACTGACGACAAGGCTTAGACGATGCGGCTGGAACCTTGTCAAGGTATTTAGACACAATCTTTAACACTTTGCCAAAAGGCAGGTTACCCACCGACGAAAATACAATTCGGCTAGTATCAATATTTTCTTGAATAAACGCTTGAAAGTCTTGTCTGTGAAACGAACCTACACTCTCAGAAGTACCCAAAATATTATACCCCAAAGGGTGATTTCTAAATACGACTGCGTCAAACTCGTCCTGGAGTGCGTCTTCGGGCGAATCGCGGTACATGGCCATTTCTTCCAAAATCACATTGCGTTCCCGCTCTATTTGATTCTCTGGAAAAATAGAATCAAATGTAATGTCTGCCAATAACTCTACTGCCTTTTCGTAGTGTTTGTCTAACAATGATGCATAAAAACAAATTTGCTCTTTGGTAGTGTAAGCGTTCAACTCCCCTCCTACTGCCTCCAAACGGTTAATAATATGGTAGGCTTTGCGTTTATTGGTGCCCTTGAAAGCCATATGCTCCCAAAAATGGGCAATACCTAATTGATGTGGTTTTTCGTCGCGGCTGCCTATATCAAGCACAAAACCACAATGTGCTACCTTGGTATGTCCTACTTCACGATGAACAATTCTGATCCCATTGTCCAGGGTATGTATTTTACACTGCGTATCCATCTTTTCTTTTTTCTTTAGCCTTGCTTAATCGGCTATTTTAATCAACGGTGGCCTGTTCATCGTTGAGTGCTTTTTATTCAATCCAGTTTTTGTGCGTTCTTATAAGCATTTGAAAATGCGAAAACTTATGAGTTTATTGGGCTACCTATGAACCAAATCTATTTCTAAATCCCAATCATCGAGGCAGCTTTTTGTGGTGAACTCAACACAGTTAAATAGGGGCTTCTAGCTAAAATTTTATAATCTACTGAAAATGAATTCACTACAAGTTTATTAGTTGCCTGTGAACCGAACCCCCGATTCATCAGAGCAACTTGCTGTAATGAGCTCAACGGAGTTAAACAGGGCGCAACACCGATATTCATCGGTATCTAAGGACTTGCGACTTGTTGTTGCTTCTCGCTATAGAGGCAGACTATTTCAACACTTCAATTGCAACCTTGGCGGTTTTTATTTTTCTTGACGAAAGCACGTCCGCATGGCCAATGTCTTGACTAAAATCTCTTAGCTTGCCACGTTTGCGCAATAATAAATCATCTCGGTTAAAAATGCTTATATCGTGATCGTACACCGCAAAAGTCAAACGGTCTTTTTCGGTACAATAAAATGGCTTAGAGGTATGGTCACCTTTATACCTCAAACTGTTTTTGTCTCTTTGCGATCTAAATACAGGGTCACGCCCCACAAACACCTTCCAGTAGAGGTCAGGATAACCGCTGCCTATTTTTAATAAGGTAAAGTCAGACTCTCCGGCTTTGCCCTTTTTTTTGTCAAATTCTATATCGGCTACTCTCACCCTTACTTTTTTAAGGGGCGGAGTAGTGCATTTAAATCTACCATCGAACACAAAATCGGGGTTTTTACCCAGCTTGGCTATGCGTACAAACTTAGAGAGTTGTTCATCGGGCTTAAACTTTACAGGCAAAAATGCAATTTTAAATGAAAGGTTATGCCTGCCGGCAGGTAAGCCAAACTCTCTGAAAGCATACTTGTGCTTGAATTTAAAAGCGGTCGCCTCTGAGATATACTTTACTTCACGATTGCCTTCTTTTAAAAATGATTTCAAAAACTTTTCTTTCAATAAATCATTGAACTGTTGCCCAGCTGGTTTGCCTTCGGGCACCACGTACATATCTACAAGGTAACCATCGTATCCTTGTTGACGCAGTTTTTCAAATGATGTAGAATCTTGAAAATCAAAGTTCAAGCGTACCATTACTCCCCAGCTTCCACGGCGGGTATTGTTGGTATCTACTACAAACCGAGTAATATTCATCCCATCAAGTGGCTCGTGTTTCAGGGTGTCAAAAGTCAAGACAGCAAAAGGTTGGTTATCATCATTGTATTTGTCATCATGGCGGTTTTTTTTACCTTTACAAGCAGAAAAGCCCACTCCAATAATTAACAAAAGGTAGTAAAATAACTGTATTTTTTGTTTCATACCTAAGGGATTAGATTACATCACAGCCAAAAATAAAACATCAGCAGTTCAAATAATAATTTAACTCTGTAATTAATTGTAATTACAGGAAGCCAAACTAAGCCCCAAATACAAGTTCGCCCTTAAGAAACTCGTTAAAGCTCAGCTCCACTAGTGCTTTACGCGATTTTTAGCCTTATTATACTGTTACCTTTCAAGTGCTAAATAAACAGGCGCAATTCACCCTTTGTTAAGAGGTTACTAAAAAGTACCTGAACACCTTTAGCTTATTATCACTCAAACCAAATATAATTGTTAAAAAATTATTAACACCCAAATATTACCCACCTAATTTGTAAATTTATAGTACTCCACACCTTTTATCCAAACCCAAACATATGTTGCCATGAAAACACGCGCACTATTGTCATTATTATTACTCATTAACGGCTTTGCTTTTGCCCAAAAACATAAAGCAATACGCGTAAGTATTTATTTTGGTGGAGGAAGCTATTATATAGATGCCAAACAAAAGAGAAACATTGTAAAAGTGATTAAGCAAATCAAAGACTTGAGTAAATACCAAATCAGTATTACCAGTCATACCGATAATATTGGAGGCAAAGAATACAACGAATGGTTGTCGAAAATGCGGAGTAATGCAGTACTCAAGCAATTGATTGAACATCAGATAAAAAAAGGGAAGGTGTTGATTAAAGACTTTGGACAAGACAACCCAATGTATACCAATGATTCGCACAATGGACGGATCAGAAATCGTCGGGTAGACTTACTTTTTTCTCCTTTGAATATGTAATACAATACCACAGGGGCAAGCTTCAAACGACAAGTCGCAAGTACTTAGATACCAATGTATACCGGTGCTCAACAAAGTTAATCAGCAATCAACCTTGACTAAAATCATTCTGGAGTATTGGTAATACCAAGTACAAGAAAATGTTTGGAGCAGCACCAAAAAGGGGTTTAAACACCCACAAAAAAAGCCTTGTTTTCTCTGGTGAAAACAAGGCTAATATCATTTAATCCCTTCAAAATTATTTTCGGGGTTTTAATACCAATACTTTGCGCCTACGCATTTTTTGGATAGAGTCGCGGGAAATCATAGGCGTTTCGCGGAAACGCCCAGAGTTAAACAACTCGGTTTGGTCACTGTAATAAGGACTCATAAAATTGCCCGACTGTCCCGTAGGTAACATGCTCACAGATTTGTCTATGTTGCCAAAGTCTACAATCAAACGCATGGCTGGGCCACTTTTCACTTTCATTGCTTTGGCGGTGTGGTCAAGTTTAAAGGCTTGGTTGTTGATGACCTCTAACCCTCCCATGACAGCATAAGGCCCTACATCAAACATTCTGTTTAAAGGAAACCCACCCTTACCCAAAGGATGTTTGTGCTCTAGAGTATGCATTTTTTTCCAATGCCATTTGTCCACCTTTTTACCTAATTGCTGCTCCAACTCATTCATTGTTTGCACAAATGCTTCTCTAAAAATATCTGCCCTAGTTTCTTTGCTGGTCAATGTGGTGGCATTGTCCCACCAAAGCGAATTTTTATTTTGCATCAGGTAAGGAATCGTTCGCCTCATTACAAACAAACCCATAAAAGTATTAAAGTTAGTAGTCCCCATTTCGTCCTTCAGTGTTTTGTACAACACGTGCGACAACATTTTATAATAAATAGTAGGGGCTACACTCTCTAAGGTATGTTCGCCTTTCCAGCCTTTCAATTGGGCAATTGCTTCCTGGTATCTTTCTTGTTTTTTGGCGCTGGTCTTCAGTACTACATCTTTTTCCAGTACTTGAGCAAACTCACGGCTTATATGAGGGTAAGCCGCCGAAATACCATCAGTAATCATTACCTGCATTTTGCTCATATTCCAACGTTGGGTTCTGGTAAGCCAGCTCTTGATACGTTTGGCACGATGGTCGGGCACGTAATACCCTGGATAGTAGACGCCATCAGACATTTTTTCGGGTTGGTTATTTGCCGAAAACACAAAGCCACTGGGCGGATTGATTGAACGGGGGTTTTCTTCAAACTTATAAAAGCCCAACGGTTCGTCTTTGCCGCTGGCACCATCCATAAAAAACTTGGAATTGAGGCTATCACGGCGTTTAATCAACTTGGCCACCGCCCACCAGGCAATATTCCCTTGTTTGTCGCCATACATAAGGTTGAGCCCTGGCGCGTGAATCGTAGATACCGCACGCTCTACCTCACGCATACTTTTACTATGGCTTAGGTTAAACAAACCTTCCAACGACTTATTTTTAAACTTAGTAAATGTCCAGTATACCGATATAGGTGTCTCATAACGAGGCGCTGGTCTGGTAGCTTTTGTTGACTGGGCAGTAGTATCAGTTTTGTCTTCTTGCTTGTCTTCTTTTTTGTCTTTGTCTTTCTTCTTTTTGCCTATTTTCAGTTTAGGCGCCTTGAGCTTTGTCTTTTTCGCTTTTTTATCTTTCTCCTCTCCCTTTTTCTTTTCCTTTTTTGGCTTCACTGTGGCTACTGCTTCTTTTTCTGCTTTGTTGAGCAGCACATCGTTAATAATAGGTCCGTGACGGCTTGTTTTTACCCTGATTCGTATATTATCTCCTCCCTTTACCTTAATCACCTCATAACGTATTTTCAGGCTTTCCCACTTATTGGTTGCCCATACCTGGTTGCTATTCTGGGGGTTGAGTTTTTCGGTGTAAAAGTCAATGTCATCATTTTCAAGCATTGTAAGCCCCCAGGCATGGTTGCGGGTGTGCCCTACTATCCCAAAGGGAATACCTGCCAGGTGGTTGCCGTAAAAACTAAAGCCAGGGTATTCTATATGTGCCTCAAACCACACCGAAGGCTGGGCATACTTGATGTGGGTGTCATTGGCAAGCAATACTTTGCCGCTTTGGGTAAGTTTGCCACTTACTACCCAGCTATTGCTTCCAAACCAGGTAGCTACAGGCATTTGCTGTACAATGTCATGAATGGCTGAAGCTATGCCTCCCGTGTTTACATTGGGTAAACTGTCGTTGCCTGAAGGGTTATAAGTAGGAATTTTCAAGGAGTCGTCAGCAGTGTTTATTCTTAGGTCTTTCAAGTACTTTGCTCCCAGTTTTTTGTTTAACTCAGTCAGCAAAGGGTCAGTACGGTGTCCGGTAGCAAAGCTAAAGCCCATATAGCCCAGTATATGGTAAACATGCTCCAGGGTCAACTCTTCTCGTTCTACCCCCAAAATGGTATACTCTGCTGGTGCCTTTCCTTTCTTTATAAATTGATTTACTCCCGCAATGTATGCCATAGTAGCCTTGTAATGGGGTGTATCTGGATTTTTTCTAAACTCTGCTGCCGAGGCTTTAGCATTTTCGGAAATACCCAAAGCACGCATCAAACGATCCGTTTCAATGGTCTTTTTGCCAAAAAACTCCGACAAACGTCCACTCCCTATGCGTTTCATCAAATCCATCTGAAAGAGACGGTCTTGAGCATGGGCATAGCCCAAAGCAAAATAGGCATCTTCCATATTATCGGCACCTATATGAGGTACCCCATGCTTGTCATAGTGAATTTTGGCAGTTTTTTTCAACCCTTCAAGGGTAATTTTACCTGTATATTTGGGTTTAGTAGATTGCAGAAAGAAATATACTCCTCCTACGACTAACATTACAAGAATTAAAATAATTAACAGGCTTCTGACAAACCATTTCATATTTATTCGTTTTAGCTGTTTAGTTTTGGGTATTAGCTGATCATCAGAAGGTTATGCACCTCCTGCCTTATCATTGTTTTTTTGAAGGATGAAATCTACGGATTTATTTGTAAATAATCTAACCGTTGGGCAATTGATGCTTTCGCATACAAAAAAAGCCAGGAATTTCCCCTGGCTTTAATCTCTTTATAAATAGATCATCCTTATTTCACTTTTAGCAACAAAAGAGAACCCGAACGTTGGATTTCTTTTTTATTGGTTAACTGGCGACGCATTTTACCTTTATTATACATTTTGGCCTGATCTTGATAAAAAATGCTTCTAGGATGTCCTGAGTTACCCACAGGAAGTATACCCCAACTCCGTTTTTCTCTATCCGAAAAGTCAACCAACATTCGCTGTGAAGGTTGGTCAGAAATCTGATAAACAGCATTATTAGTAAGAGCAAAGCCAAACTTATTAATCACATCTATGCTTCCACTCATTTCAAAAGGTCCTACTGTAAACCGTTTATCCTGGGTAAAGTTAATATAAGTGACCTGATGTACTTTGCCCCAACGCCAATTATTCGTCTCAGGTAGTTGCTTAGTAAGCTCCTGAATAGTTTGGTCATAAGATTTGGCAAAGATGTCCTTCCGACTCTCGCTCCCTTCGTTTGTTGTTACATCATTCCACCATATCGATTTGTCTTTAAAAAACAATGTTGGGTAAGTACGACTAAGTACCTCATTCATAAAGCCAGGGTTAGGCATGAGTTCTTTGAACAATTGCTCGCCCAACTCGTCTTGCATGGTGTTTTTTATCAAATAATAAAGTAGCTTAGTAAATACTACCGGAGCTTGCGCCCTAAGTCCATGGCTACCATCCCACTTTCTAAGCAATTGGGCAGCATAACGATGATTGGCTGACTTACGGAGCACTGGGTCGCCCTTTAGTACGGCTAACACTTCTTTGCTTATTTTTACAAACAAAGGTGATGTGTCATCCATAAACAAGTCTTGTAGGTCTTGGTTTGACCATTTCTTTTTTGTGTTAAACAAATCCATGAACCTTTGTTGCCTTACACCTGCCACATAATACCCAGGAAACATTTGTCCATCTACTTTATCGGGTTGATTGTTAGCAGTAGCTACATAACCACTTTTTGGGTTGATTGACTGTGGGTTTTTCGAAAAGTCATAATACCCTAAAGGCTCATTGCGGGTACTGGTACCATCCAGCAAAAATTTAGAGTTAATGCCAGGTCGGCGTTTAATCAGACGAGCACTGGCAAACCAAGCAATGTTTCCGTTTTTATCGCCGTACATCATATTAAAACTGGGAGACACTAATTGACTGGCTGCTTTTTGGGCTTCCTGGGGTGTTTTGGCAAGGCTTAGATCATAGCTGCTCTTTAAAAGTGTATTAGGAAACTTATTGTATACCCAAAACATAGAAATGGGTTGATCTTCTTTAGTCAATGCAGGTAATACATCGTTGATAATAGGACCACGTTGTGTAGACTTTACCAATAGTTTTACATCTTCTCCTCCTTTCACTTTAATCGTTTCTTGTCGCAGGGTGAGGTTTATCCATTGATTGTCTTGTTTGATTTTATAGCGGCTTTGTGGTTGGTATTGCTCTTGGTAAAAATCCATATCATCTACCAATAGTGAGGTATTACCAAAACTTGCCTGGCTATTGTGCCCTAATATAAAGGTAGGATTCAATGCATGTACATAGCCATACAGGTTTTCTCCAGGGTAGTTGAGGTGTACTTCATACCAAAATCCTGGCTGTCCTACCCCCATATGCGCATCATTACAAAAAATCACCTGCCCTTTTTTAGTTTTCTGACCTGACAACACCCAGGCATTGCTCCCTAACCAAGTAGGCACCCCCGGAATCGCCTGAATACTGGCAGCCAACTCTTTTGTAATCGTATTTTTTCTCACACTTTTTAAGCCCTCATTTTTTATGGGTGCTTGCCCCCTGAACCCTTTAGGCTGGAGTGCTCCTTTTTGTAAGCCAGCTCTGGTAGCAGGAGTAATGGGTGTTCCGAAACGATAATTTAAATCTTTGAGGTACTTGTCTCCTAGCTTTTGGCGTATTTGATGAATGACCATCTCTGAGCGAAAACCTAAAGCCAGTTGAAAAGATAAAAACCCAGTGACAGCATAAATATCTTCTAAGGTGAACTTTTCTTTTTTGACTCCCATAATCTCAAACTCTAATGGAGGTTTTCCAGTGTCAACAAAAGTGTTAACTCCTGCCAGGTAAGCTTCCAACATAGTTCTAAAACGAGTTTGCCCTCCTTCACGAAGTATTTTTGCCGATCGCTTGGCATTTTCAGTAATCCCTACTGTTCGTACCATTTTATCGGTAACAATACCCGCTTTGCCTACCATTTCGGCAAAACGTCCAGTACCCAACCTTCGGTATAATTCTAACTGTGCCAGTCGCTCTTGAGCATGTATGTACCCTAAAGCAAAGTAGGCGTCTTTTTCGCTTTGAGCGTAGATGTGTGGGATACCATATTGATCAAAATATACTTTTACTTCTTGGGATAAACCTTGCAATGTCACTGAACCTGAATATTTTACCTGCGCCTGAATATCTGTGTAATTAGCTAAAGTAATAAGCATAATTACACATAAGATTGAAATTTTTGAAAAGACTTTCTTCATCTAGAGTATTTGAAGTTTGAATAATGAATATGCTGTGAAACCTCTGATTGTGTTGTTACCAAGTTACGCTCATCCCTGTCCATTGGTCGCGCTACCTATTTATAAAAACATCGATTACTTAAGGTTTATCAAGGCCAACACAGGGAAGTTGCGTGGGAGAAGGGTTGGGTATTTACTAATAGATTAGCATTGGTAAGTTATATTTACACTATAAAGTAAAAAAGGTTACAAACACTATGCAAGCATAGCATTTATAACCTATTTAACATTCACTCTAATATTCCTACTTGATGTTATATAGCTTCTTTAAACATACTTTTGTAATCACACTAGAATTAGTGCTTAATCACCTTGTACCTTACAACCTCGGCTCCTACCTGAATTTTAAAGATATACTTGCCGCTCACTAATGAGGTAGTAGGTACAGTGGCTACTCCATTGGTAAGTTTAGCAGACACTGTTTGTAGTTGTGAACCTCGCTCATCTATAATGGTGATATTAATATGAGAACCCTTTATATCACGTCCTTCTATTTTTATCTGAACAGGCTTCGTACCAGTTACCGGGTTAGGGTATACGGTTAAACTACCACTCGTAAGTTTTTCGGGCAGATTATTGGTAGTTCTGCTATTGGCACACTTAGCCACTGCAAGCGCACTTGTAGAGCCTGTACCTGCCACGTTACTCTTGCCAGCAACTGTAATATTACCACCATTAAAGTCTGCTCCAAAATCTACATTTATAGTCCCATCGGTAGTAGCAATGGTTCCGGTAGCTCCTGTACCGTTTTGAGTAACTCCTACAGGCAATGTCCAGATGTATTCATCGGCATTGTACACTGTCTCTACGGAATAATTCACAAATAAATCGCCAGCACAGGCAGATACAGGTCCTGAAATATCGCCCACATTGGGCGCAGGATAAGGTGGTTTTTCTAATAACAATACAGTACTTACCTTCTCGATATCTTCTCTGTCCATCAGCATAGCACGTAACAAGCCATTGTTATAGAGCTCTACCTGATCTTGATAGAAAGGGCTGTTTGGAACACCAGATTGTCCGGTAGGTAAAACGCCTTTTGAGTTTTTTCCAATATCAGAAAAATCTACTAAAGTTCGGTTTACCGGACCACTTGTTTTAGCCACACTATAGTTGCCAGAGGTAGCCACTGCTAACAAATCTAACTCTGTTTTATTCAATGTGTTGATTCCTCCTTTAAAAGGATAAGGTCCTAAGTTTCCTTCTGTCTGACCAGTAAAAGCCGCAGGCAAGTTAGCGTAAAACTGTTGGTGCACTTCTCCCCATACTTGTTCCATTGAGCCAAACTCAACCAAAGCGTTTACAGCTGCATCATAAGCCTTGGCAAAAATATCTCTGCGGGTTTCTTTCACATGAGTAGTAGATACATCATCAAACCAAATAGACGACCTATTAAGCAGTAGACCTTCAAAAGAGCGATCAAGTACATCATATAAAGGTGTAACTCCAGTAAAGAAAGATTGAAACAAATCTGACCCTACTTCATCTTCCATAGTATACTTTAGAAGCTGGTAAAACAACTGATAAAATACAATGGGTCCTTTGGTGTCAAGCGGATGATCTCCTTTCCAACTTTGCAGTATTTGGGCTGCCTTTGCATGATTGGCGGTTTTATTTAACACAGGGTGGCTAGCCAACGTTCTTAGAACTACTCTTGATATTTTCTTAAAAGTAGGAGATTTATCATCTTCAAACAATTTTCTTAAATCTTCTTGTGAGAATCGTTTTCCTGACCTTAGAATTTTTTTAATCCGTTTTGACCTTGTACCTGCCACATAATACCCTGGATACAGCAAGCCTTCCACTCTCCCTATTTGGTTATTGTTTGAGTATACAAAACCTGATGGAGGATTAATAGAACGTGGGTTGCTTTTGAAAGGATAATATCCTAAAGGTTCATCTTTACCACTGGCTCCATCCAAAATCACTTTAGAGTTGACATGTTCAGGTCGCCTTAAAAACCTTGCTGCTGTAAACCAGGCAATATTTCCTTTTTTATCAGCATATTGAATATTGGCACCTATACCAGTAAGCCCACGCACTGAACGTCTGAATGTTGCTAAGTTTTTAGAATTAGCTATATTAAAGAAGGTGCTCAAGTAAGATTCATTGAATTTGAAACCTGTAAAAAATAATGAAATAGGGTCTTCACCTTTGATATTACCATCTACATTGTTGATAATAGGACCGTGGCGAGTAATTTTCACCTCAAAAATAGAATCCTTCAATGTACCATCCGACTGAATAATTCTGATGGTCTCTGCTCTGGTTTTCATATCTTGCCAGTGATCATTTACCCATACTTGATTTGGGTTGGCTGGATTTAGCCTTTCGCGGTATAGGTCAGTATCATCGTGTAACATTGCCGTAGTTCCCCAAGCAATGTCACGATTGTGTCCAATCAAAGCAAACGGGGAAAAAGGGATCCAGTTACCGTATAAATCCTGTCCTGGATATACTAATTGCGCCTCATAAAAGGTATCAGGCTTGCTCAATGGCGTATGACCATCACTTGAGTGCATAGGCTTGCCAGTAGTAGTGAGTCTTCCAGACAACGCCCAGCCATTGCTATTTTTTGCTACAATTTTAAATTTGTCTTGAAAGTTGGCGAGGGTTTTTAGTAATTTCTTACCTATGCGTTTGCGTTTCTTGTACTTACCCTTAAAAAACTTACTCCCTGGGCGTGGAGGAAACGACCTGTTCACAGGAGTACCATTCTGAATATTTAAGTCTTTAAGATACGCAGGGTTATCCAATCTGCTTACCAGTTGATCAGTAATGGCATCTGATGAAACCTCAAGAGCTGCAAACCCATACAAAAAGTAGTTGATCCAAGAATAAATATCCTCTAAAGTATAAGCCGCAGGAGTAGGCAATAAGTCTTTAGGACGTGTTTCTGGGGTTAAACCAGCCAAATAAGCATTTACGCCTGCCAAGTAAGAATTCATTGACTTTTTAAAGGGTGTATTAGGTCCATCCCTTAAAGCTTTTGCTGATTTTTTGGCATTTTCTACTATGCCTACAGTGCGAGTTGGCACATCAAATGAGGCTCCAAACGCTCCTAAAACTTCTCCAAGAGTACCCGTTCCCAAGCGACGAAAAAGCTCAAACTGAGAGATACGTTCTTGGGCATGCACATAGCCCAAAGCATAGTAAGCATCTTCTAAGCTTTGGGCATAAATGTGCGGTATACCGTGATTATCAAATAAAACTTCTACTTTTTGATGGAGACCTTGGAGGGTTTTCTTGCCTGAGTATTGGGGTAGTTGTGCAAAGGAATAGTGCTGTGTGGTAAACAAAAACATGAGCATAGCAAGCCACACGATTGTTGGTTTTTTAAGTTTAAGCATTTTACGAAATAGTTAAGTTGAAATGATCAACTGGTTAAATAATTTTTCACTGTTTTTAGGTACGGGAAAATAAAAATTCGTTTTTGGTCACGTAATAAAATTGCCAAAAAAGAACAAAAACAGCATTTTAGATTAATTACTTACCTGGCACAACTTCGTCGCCTTCTCTATATCTTATGTTACTGATACAGATGGGTTTGCTTATTCTATAAAGAGCAAAGCCCTCTCAAAAAATGACTTATTTTTTGAGAGGGCTTTGTTGTGATACTTACAAAACCTTACTTACCAACCAATGATATGCCCAAAAAACATGGCATTTGCAAACAGCTTATTGGTACCATACCAAAACGCTCTAAAATTAGGGTTATCAAGCATAGATACAACCACCCCTCGGCCTCGTTTACTTATAATAACACTTGCGGTATTTTGTAAGTATTTAAGGTTAGGCTTAGAAATATAACCACTCAACAAAGGGGTTTTGGTATAATATACTGGGGTAGCATAAGGACTGATACTTTTATTAACAAATAACTCATGGTTACGAAAAACAGGTATTTTATCTCGTTCATAACCGTAGCCAATCGGATGGGTAATGTCAATGTTGGCCTCAAATATTGCCCCTCCTATGCGTTGGGCACCACGTCGGTTGCGGCGGGTTACATAAGGGTGTACTATAGGTTTAACAGGCTGTTTTTTCACATACTTCAAAGAAGCAAGTCCTACATTTTTTGCCCATCGATTAGCCCCTTTGATAGTAATAAGTGTTCCTCCTTTTCGTACCCAATTTTTTATTTTTTGGGTATCATCATCTATGTCGTTATAACGTCCGTTTACCATTACAATCACATTATACTTGGCTAGGTTTACGCGACTAAAACGATACTTGTCTACAATGGTTACGGGCATGTCATAACGGGTGTCTAACAAATGCCAAACCTCGCCCACATCATAACTGGTGACTCCTTGCCCGGCAAGCACCATTACTTTGGGCCGATGCAATGCGCGTATAGAACTGCTCCCCAGGTCACGTCCTTTGTCGGCAAGTCCTTTGTGCAACACATACACATCAACGCCGTCTTGCTGCGTAATGGCTTCCATTTCTTTAAAAAGTGCATTTTTGCTCATCTTCTGAACACCTACAGGTACCAGTATAGAGCCATAGCTAAAAGTTTCGCTGTTGCCCTCTACATTAAAGGTAAAGTTTTCGGTTACTACCTTAGTCTTTATTCCCTTCTTTTGCAAACGATAAAGGGCACGAGGTGCATAGTAATTACTCCAACGAAACACATAAGCTACTTCATTGTGTTGCCCACCTATTGCCCACTTCATTTTACCTGTTGGAAACTTAACTTCTTCAAGCTTAGCGCCTTTACTACCGCCTTCCTGAAAAGGTACCCCAAAGGCATAAGGTATAGTCCAGGCAGATACATCATAAAACAAGCTGTCTTTGTACTCCGTCTGCACCTGAAACATGCCCGAAATCAAACGACTCTGGGCTTGTCCGGCAGGCACTACATAAGCGTTTTCTTTCTTTATTTTCTGTCCTTGGATAGTCACGTCTGACGCTGCCTGATGAACCTCTATTTTGTGCTGTTGCATCATTTTTACCAACTGGTAAGTTCTGCCTTTATCGTTTGAGCCAAACACATAAGTTTTACCTTTGGGCGCATTTTTATGGAAGTTTTTCTGATAATCCAACAGTTTTTTACGCAAAGCATTGGCCGCTTCTACAGTAGACATCGCTGTGGTAAACTGATTGCGAATGGTAAATGGAAATCGCAAGACTCCATGAATACTTTGCTGCGCATGTCCACGTGAACTGGCTTGCTCAAACAAAATTCCTATGCTGCCTTGTATATCAGGGTAAGTAGACCCTTTGCCATAATAATAATCATCGAATCCCTCCTTGGTAAAATAAAGAGACCCGATTTTATCGAGTGCTTTGCCATGAAATTTGGCAATTTCAGCCGTCAAATCCTGGTTCATCTGAGGAGTCAAGGGGTTGGTGCGTGCCGGAATACCAGGCTGAAAAAAGTAAGAAGCATTCGTGCCCATCTCGTGATGATCTGTCAGGATATTGGGGCGCCATTCCTGAAACTTCTTGATACGCCCTTGACTTTCAGGGTGTTGCACAGGCAACCAGTCACGGTTTAGGTCAAACCAATAATGATTGGTACGCCCCCTTGGAAACACTTCGTTAAACTCTCGGCTGGCAGGGTCGGTTACCAGGTTTTTACTTTTGTGCATGTTTGCCCAAGTAGCAAAACGATGCAAACCATCGGGGTTAAAACAGGGGTCAAGCAAAATGACGGTATTATCAAGCACTTTGTTGACAGCGTCGCCTTGGGCAGCCGCCCAATAATAAGCCTCAAGAATGGCGGCATTACTTCCACTGGGCTCGTTGCCATGAATACTGTGCCCCGACCAGACCACCACTGGCATATCATCGGTGTTTACCCCTCCTGCTTTGGCTGGGTCGCAAAGCTCTAGATGCTTTTGCCTAATTTGCTCAAGGTTTTGGTGGTTTTCAGGCGATGTAATCTTTAAAATCAGTAAAGGGCGATTTTCATGACTACGGGCGTACTCTTCCAACACTACCCGGTCTGATGCTTGTGCGATTGCCCTCATATAATAGACCAACTGATCGTGCGACACGTGCCATTCGCCTACTTCATAACCCAATACTGATTTGGGAGTAGGTATTTTTGTATCATATTGAATGTTTTGGGGAAGATAATATTTTAAGTTAATTGTTGGTTGTGCCACCAAGGGTGCCAGCCAACTGATAGTCAGAAGTATTAGTAATGTTTTTTTCATGTACAATGAATCGGCATAAATGTATGTTTAAAAATTAGTGTGCTGCGAAGCTAAACATACGCTAAAATGAAACTTGAATGTTTATTGTTTGATAACAAAATGCAGCTAAATTAGTTAAAAAAATCTTAAACCTATTCTCAAATCAACTCATCAATCCAGCCTCTTCTCTTTTTGGACAACCTAAGCAATCAATCTGGCGCCTTTAGAGTCAATAGTAGGGTTTATTTTTGAAGGATTACAATACATTTTTGTATATTGAGGTATTGTCTTACTTTTTTCAAATTGTTTGCTATGAGTACCCACAAAAACAAAGACCATTATATAGAAATACCGCTTAACTTTGACGTTGATCACTTTTGGGAAATATATAATGAGCAATGGCAAGATGAAATTATTTTAATAGACAGGCGCCACTCCGATAGGTTTTATCTGGGACGCATACTTACTGCCTTATTCATTTTCGGTTTTATTATGGCGTTTATCAATGGAGTGTGGGCGTTTTTTATTGGGGTTGGCATCGTCTTGAGCGTAGGTTATCAGGTAAAAATGGCAAATGACCTACAGGCCATGCAACAAAAGCTAGACAACAAACGGGCTGACGTAGAAAAATGGCTCGATGACCTCAAAACAGCCCACTCATTCCGTCTATTACTCACTCCCGATTATTTTACGCTTTTTCAAGATGAAACACCTCACCAAATGCCTTGGGAAAAATGCCAAAGTTTTGCTGCCAACGAAAATTATCTGATGATTATAGGACAACCACAAGAGCCTAACTTTATCTTTCCCCGAAAATCAATGAAAGAAGCTGATTTCTTTACGTTGACCCGAACAGTAGAAGAAAAAATATTGTCGTAACCCTCACATTTACAGACAAAATCATATCGTTTACCGAAAAACTTGTCATTGCCCATAAATAAACCCTCCACAAGTATGTTATCATCCACATCTTTTCTGTAAATTGTTGGGAAAAGTACTCACAGATCTATCAAATACTTTAACACAAACTTCCTCAGTCGCCATTTGGCTTTTGCCTAAACAGACAGAGTGTATGAGCAATTATGTCACAGCCAACTTCAGAAAACGCTAAGCAACGGTCGTTGATAGACCGTGTGGCGTTTAACTACTTCATTAAAATGGTAAAAAAACAGTCTGTTCAGGCTGAAGACGACTACCATATACTCAATGACAAAGAGGTAAAGGCAATCCATCAAATCAGGCGCTGGGCACTTGCATGGTCAGCAGCCTTGGGGGTGTTGGGGGTGCTGGTGCTGTACTTGCCTATCCATTTTTTTCCAGCACTATTTCCCAGCATTAGTATGAATCTCCCTTGGTGGGGGCCTGCCAAAGTGCCTGTGGTGTCTACCATATATAGCATTGTACTGGTAGTAATAGAAGTCTACTTTCTTACCATTGTGAGTTTACAAGCAGTGCATAAAATGGCAAAGGTTTGCGGTTTTCCTAATATTGATGATCCTGACTACGAAAAACACCTCGAAGGGCTTTACTCTATAGGAATGGAACGCGAAAGTACCGAAATGGCTAATTATGGGATCAACCCTATGGCAGGGCTCAATAAATACTACCTGATGTTGGTGGTAGTGATTAACCGCCTAAAAGGTACCATTACCAACTTGTTGATCAAACTATTGCTTAAACATTTACTAGGGCGGGTGATGCTCCGGCTCTGGATCAATCTGGCAGGTATACCCGTGTATGCTTTCTGGAACGCCTGGGCAACCAATACTGTGCTCAAAGAGGCCAAAGTACGTATTATGGCACCCAATATGGTCATTCAACTTACCGATCAACTTTATGAATTATTGAAAGACGACGAAGAGTTCAAAGATTTTTTATTCGATGCGCTTCAGTTTATTGCAGTCATCAAACGAAAGTTTCATCACAACCACTATTTTCTGGTAGAAAAACTTATTCTTAAATTTGATATAGAGACCAAAGATCAGAAGGCACTTGGGCGGGCACAGTTGATTGACAGAGTAAATAGTATCAACCCGGAAGCACGCGAAGGCATCGCCAAACTTTTTCTATTTGGGATGATCATAGACGGTAAGTTATCATTGAAAGAGAAGAAAACCCTGCAAGAGTTGCAACAACAAGGACTTATTACCTTTGATTGGGCTACCCTCAAGAGCTGGGAACGTTCTTTTGTCAATGGACAAGGGTTGGAAGAGTTGCTGGCAAGCAAAGTTTTACAAAATGCCTAAAATGAAATAGTTTACATGAAATAGCTTACACTTGCATCCCAATCCATAAAATATCATCTCGTTGTTTAGTGCCCTCCATATGTTTGAGTAGCGCTTGCTCTAGCAGTTGTTTTTGTTGGTCCAATGCCAACAAATGATGATCCCTGATAAATTGCTTCAATCGTTTTTCGCCAAACTTCTTACGCTTTTTATTATTTTGGTCTGCCAAACCATCTGACCCAAAATAAAGATAACTTCCTTGGGGCAGGATTACCTGATGGGTTTCAAAAGCATCTGTATTTATTTGTACTCCTCCAATAGACCTCCGGGTACCTTTGAGCTCGAGTAAGTCAGGGGTGCCTGCTGGTATATAAATCAACGATCGTTTTGCTCCTGCAAACTCTACATTTACCTGATTTTGGGTATAGTTATGTAACCTTACCAAGGCTACATCCATTCCACTATTGTTGCCGGTTTGCTCTTGATTCAAGCCTTGTCTTATTTCTTCGTGTAGATTAGTCAAAATTTCGGCAGGATCAAACACCTTGTTTACCTTGATAATGTTGTCTAACAATGTATTGGCCACCATACTCATAAAAGCCCCAGGCACCCCATGCCCAGTACAATCTACTGCAATTAAAAATAGCTTATTATCCACTGACTCCAGCCAATAAAAGTCTCCAGACACAATGTCACGTGGTTTATAAAGTATAAAGTGATGTTGAATAAAGGTTTGGATGTATTGTTCGGAAGGCAAGGTGGCTTGCTGTATATTTTTGGCTGCAGTAATGCTTTGGGTAATCAGCTTGTGGTTCATTTCCAATTGGTCGCGTTGGGCTGCTATTTCTTCCTGGCTTTGCAACAACTCCTCATTGCTGGTAACCAATTCTTCGTTGGCGTTTTGTAACCCCTGCGTTTTTTCTTTTACTTTTTGTTCCAATACTTCATTTTGCTTCGCTATTAGTTGCATATTTCGCTCTTGCATGGCTTCTTTTTCTTGCTTGAGCATATTGTATTGGTGCCCCAGCGCAAGACCAAAAATCAACACTTCAGACGATACACCTACATAAATAATATTTTGGGTAAACCAATTTACAGGCAAAAAACCATTGATCGTGAAAATAAACAGGCAAATAGATATAATAAAAAACACCCAGGCAAGAGTATATAACCGCGCATTTTGGTTGCCCTTGACCCACAGGTAAATCCCACAAAACAACAAGCTAAACACAAAAATGAGTATGATGACTTGGCTAAGCTCAAGCAGTACTGGTAATGAAACCAAATTGAAAAGGTTGAGCACCCCTAAAACTCCAAAACCCAGAAAGGTTAGAAACCATAACCAATAGTAAAACCTACGTGCAGTAGTGGCAAGCTTGAGGTAATAAGTTGCAAACAAAGTACCTGTAACAAAGCCGATATTGTCCCAAACAATGAAGTTGTGCCAAAGCCAGTCACTATAAAACAAAGGGTAGCCATTCTCAAATGGCGTAGTCACCAAGAACATGACCAACATCAAGGTGTAAATAAGGTACACCCGCTCTTTGATCGCATAAAACAAAAAACCATTATAAATAATCATGCCTAACAGAAGCCCTGTAAAAATAGCTAATGCATACAAATAAACATTGCTATGGCGTGCCAGTGCCTGAACCGTTCCTACCCTCAATATGCGGGTATGAGGCATTTTGCCCGACACTTTCAAGTAATAAGTTTTGGCTGTAGAGTCGTTTTTTTCTACCAACAACACACAATAATAATTAGATGGGTATTCATTGTTTTCCTGGGGGCGTAAAGCTCCCAGCAGTTTGGGTGCAGGGTACACCCTGGCAGCAGTAGGCGCATAGAAATCGGCGTACCAGGTATCAAAAGGGCTGCCTATTTCCAGCCAGAGGTCTTTTTTTGTTTGGTTTTCTAATGTAAACTTAAACCAAAAAACTGCATTAGTCGCAGGATGGGTAAAAACATCTTGTTTAATTTGTTGGAACTTTTTCTGGTGCTGGGGCTTTAAAATATCACGAAGGCTCAGCTTGCCCCCTTCATCTTTCAAAAAGTAGGTTTTTTCTCCTATCAATGACATCTTACCCTTGTCTTGAATAGCCATTACATGACGCGTAGCCTGCCCATAGCCAACCAGCGAAGTCATTAACAATAAAAAAAAGGCAAGACAATTTTTCACACAATAGTTCATACAAATACTACAATTCGTTGTTAGATAGCAATCCAAAATGGTTGAATTATTTATATCCTTTTTAGTCAATGCAGCCATCATATTTAATTACTCAAGTTACGCAGGTTTCTGAAGGTCACAGGTTTCTATTGTTGAATAGCTATATTGTTGCACAATGCGTAGCCCAACCATTGAGCAATAAAACCATATAACCATCAAAATAAGTAGGTCTGCGTAACTTCAGTTAATCATATAAATACCTTTTACCTGTCACAAAGTGGTTCAAGCAAACAAACACATACAAGCACCAAGTAGTTTATGACAATATAGTATTTTTACCTTGTTTTAAGTCAAAAACAGCCCAAATTTACTGCCATCATACGGGGAAACTGATAATATCAGGCATACATAAAAAATAAAATCTCTTGCCAAACAAACCCATGGTTGGTGTAAACACTTCTTCTCCCCCAGGCTGCAAAGTAAACCTGAACTGTTTTGGCATAAAAAAGCGACAAGTAAATGTTTATTACTTGTCGCTTGCAACTGATCACTTATGGCTTAAAAAACGCTATTTCTTTTTCTTAGCTGTAAAGACACCATTGGGTTGATGAAAAGTAACCTCAGTTGCGGTGCCTTTTTTCACCGTAAAAACCATTTGATACCCCTTCAGTCTTTTGTCTTTAAAATCAAAAGTATGCGGCTTTTTCAATGACACCAACTCCCAATCGGGTTGCCCCGGCAAACTCACCATCAGTTGATTGTTGCGGCTCCATACCTTTACTGTAGTCCCATTCAACGAATACTTTCCAGTGTACAAACTAAGCGCAGCTTTGCTTAAGTTTACCTGGGCTTTGTGGCGTTCAAACACAATGGGGGCAATGCCTGCCTGCAGCTGAGCAGACACCTTGTCTATCTTACCTTTAGCATTGCTGTTAAACACTACCTTTACCCCTTTAAAAGCACTGCTTGCCAATTCAAAAACATCATAGTGGTAGTGTTTCAATGGCACATCAAAAGAGTGATACTTAACCCTTAACTGCTTGTCCTTCAATACAACTACCATATCGCCATAAGCCGCCTGGCGAAACTTGCCAGTGTAGTGTTGGAGCTTACGCGAAGGTTTGGTGCCTTTGATTTGGTCAGTTTTTTTGTTTTTCTTCGCTTTTTTCAAAGAGGCTTTTCTTTTGGCTAACCTATCCAATCCTTTTTTGCTCCAGTCTACCTCTTCTAACCCCGCCAAACGATCCAACACTTTGTTGCGAATAATCCGGGTAATAGGAGTGCCATTTTTGTTGGTCAAAATCACTATTCCGGTTTTCTTGCGGGGCATTAATGCCACTATTGCCGAAAAACCATCAATATTTCCACCGTGGTCTATCAACAATTGCCCTCTATAGGTACTTATAAACCACCCCAAGCCATAGCTAACGTGCGACGAATATTTACTGGCATTGCCAGGCACCAGGCTGGCTGGGCTGTGCATTTGCTTAAGCATACCAGCCGACACTACCTCTTTGCCTTTGTACTTTCCTTTACCTAGCTGCATAATCAACCACTTCGCCATATCGTTGGTGTTAGAGTTGATCGAACCAGCGGGTCCAACTGCATCGATGTTACGGTAAGGCAATACCTTAAGCTTTTCTTTTTCTTCGTCATAACCCAGGGCTACATCACTTGCTCCTTTCATTTTCTCTATCGAAAAATTAGAACTGGTCATTCCCAAGGGCTTAAAAATACGACGCGCTACTGCTTTCTCCCAGGTACTTCCCGACACTTGCCCTACCAAATATCCCGCTGTCATAAACATCAGATTTTGATACTGCCAACCTTCCCGAAAACCCATGGTAGGCTCAAGGTGGTGTAGGTTTTGGTACATTTTCTCTCTTGAATAATCACTGCCATACCATACCAGGTCGTGGCGAGGTAACCCTGAGCGGTGACAAAGCAAGTCGCGGGGTGTCATATGTGCGGTTACGTAGTCGTCATACATTTTAAAATCGGGCAAGTAATCTTTTACGGGCTTATCTAGTTCAAGCTTGCCATCGTCTACCAGTTGACATACACTGGCAGCGGTAAAAGCTTTGCTACTTGAACCTATAGCAAACATAGTTTGGTTGGTCACGGGCAACTTTTTTTCTACATTGCGGTAGCCGTACCCTTTCTGATATACCACTTTGCCATTCTGCACCACTACCATTGCTACACCAGGTACTTTCCAATCTTTCATTGCCTTGCGAATGTACTGATCTACTCCTTTCAGTTTTTTTGCTACAGCTTTGTCTTGTTGGGCAAACGACGCAACACTCAGTAGGCACGAGGTTACAAATAATAATAGAAATCGGTTGGTTTTAATCATTGTTATTTTAGTTTATAAATTAAATTCATCCAGGGTTTGTTTAAAAAGGTTAGTTACGACTCCTTGTTTTTTATTACAAGTCTTGTGATAATTTTTTATCCCTTCCTAATTTTCATTCAATTGTGAATCTTTAGAAGGATTTACTACGTTTTTATCATTACTTGCTATATTTGATTACCATATAATCCGATTGATTACTATCTAAAAAGTGGAATATGTTAAGTGAAAAATTTTTCAGAATATTAAAAGCTAACGTAAACGACCTGATGGACAGGTTGGACAATGTAAACCTGGGCAAAGTGGGCAAAGACCTGGATACTTTTTTAGACAAGGTTTTCCCTGATCCCGAAGAGCGAAGAGAGTTTGAACGCAAGTACCAATCTCAGAAACAAAAAGAGGAAGACGAATGGCGTAAAAAATATAACTATTACCAACAAAAAGCTAAAAGTCAACAAAACACTTATAACGACTATTTCCGCAACCAATACCAAGGCTTTCAAAATAACTTCACGGCGGGGCTAGACGGCAAATACTACGACGCACTGGAGATAAAACCTGGGGCTTCATTTGACGAAATAAAGTCGGCTTATAAAAAGGTAATGAAAAAATACCATCCCGATAAATATCACAGTGACCCCGAAAAATATAAATACGCCCAACAAATTTCTCAGAAAATAAATGAGGCTTACGCTCATTTTAAGAAGAAGTTTGGAAAATCATAAGCAAGTCATATTTACCAAGTCTAAAACCGCCTCCGCTTTTAGACTGAAAATCACCTGCCTAATAGGTCAATAAGCTGTATAGTGATATTATAACTCATAAAAAAACCGAAAGCCCTTCCATTTTACAATGGTTAGTTTTCGGTTTTTTGTAAATGATACTGCCAAAACGCCTTGCAAACTTTAACCGTACAACTTACGCCTTTGGGTTAAAACTGAGGATCTTATTCTGACAACAGTTTCAGGTTATATCAGGTCTGGAAACCCTGCCTGGTCGTGTTATTTTTTACTAGAGTATTTCATCACTTTAGCGCTATAGCTACCATATACTGCCCGTTGAGCTGCCCCTTTCTTTTCAGTTGTTTTTTTTTGAGCAGCAGGCATTGCTTGGGTAAACGCAAAGAGCGCCAACAAAACGCTCAAAAAAGCCAGGTTTACTATTTGTTTGTTCATTGTGCTAAAAAGTGTCAATCAATTGTTGGAATAAAGGTATTTTTTATAGGTGCTAAGGTAGTACTTTTTACTACTGCCCTTTCATTCCAAACTTCGTTTAACAGTGCTTTAACACTGGTTTACAGTTTATTAACATTTACCTTGATCTGACAACCCATGTCAATCATAAAAAAATGGCTCCCTGTGATACAAGTCGCCATTTTGTGATTGATTTTAGAAAATATACTGTGGCGTGTAGTTTACCACTTATCGCTATTTTTAGTCTTCATTATGGGTAGAAACCCAGTTCCAACTAGAGCCTTTTTTATCAATATCTACTCCACCCACCTCCAAAACAAACTGACGGTATTTTTTATACTGGGTTTTGTTCAATTTTTTACCGTTGATGACAATTTCGCCTTTTTTCATTTTTAAAGTATAATTTCTGGTATCCGCAGGAATAATCTTGTCTTTTTTCATTTCCTCAATTACCTTCTTCAGCACATTTCGGTGCTGGCTGGCTACGCGTCTATGTTGTTCGGCAGTGCGTCTATGTTGCTCTGCCTGCCTACGCAGTTCGCGCCTATGTTCACGCCTATGTTTGCGTAGTTCACGCTTATGTTCGTTTAAACCCCGGTGGTGCCTGCGTTGCTCTGTTCTTCTTCTGCGTTGCTCTTCCCGGTTTTTCTCAAAATTACGCTTACCCGCAGCAATGTCTTTCTGATACTTGGGATAATCTTTTGGGGCAACAGTTTTTCCGTTCACCACCAATTTGGTTACCTCCCAATGATCGCCATAATGTATACTTACATCCTTCCCATTTTGATTCTGTCTAAACCACCTATTACTATTGCCGTGGTCTATATGCACGGAGGAAGGAGGTGTAGGGGGCGAAGGGGGGGTGGGCAGGTCATAATCATAGCTATAGTTAGGCTTCCTTTCGGTAGGGTCAACTGCTATAATAATAGGCGACTTCCCTTGCTCGCCAATGCGTATTTTTTGGTCATTGATAGCAAAATCCTTGGTGTACTTGTCATAGTCTTCAGGCTGTAGCTTTTTCCCGTTTTTATATACCACTACTTTTTTGCCTGGCAAAGTCACAATCATAAACTTACCAAAACGAATGGTATCATTCGTTGGCTTGGGAGTAGGCAGAGGCAGCTTGGCAACTGCCGCTTGTAGAGTTGTTGTACCTGTTACAGAATGGCTTTGTGTTGCTTGTACCTTGGCTATAGTAGGCTCGGTACGTACATAAAACGAAGCAAGCGATAGAAAACCTACCATAAGCAAAGCTGCCACAAAACCTTCAGAAAAAGTGGCATTGGTGCGTGGCGAATTAATAATTCGTTGGATACGCCCTACCAAGCCTCCTTTTTTTCCGGCGAAAGCCACTGCATTTTGAGGTGCCCCTATGCGCATCTCTTCCAGTGTAGCGAGGGTTTTGACCAGGGTAAGGCGGTCGTTGGTCAATTGCAAAGCAATATCGTCACAGCAATTTTCGCGTTCTTCGCGTACCCTTGCCGAAATCCACCACATAGCAGGGTTAAAAAACAATACAATCTCAAATACCGACTGTAGAATATTTACCAAATAATCGTTGCGGGTAATATGGGCAATTTCATGCGCCAAAATACTCTCTACCTGTTGGGCACTTAAACCACCGATAGTACCCAAGGGCAACAGTATCATGGGCTTGAGGTGTCCAATCACCATAGGAGTTTTTGCCATTCCCGACTCTAGCAGCCTTACCACTTTTTTAATTTTGAGGTTATCTGCAATTTCCAGTACTTTTACCTGCCAATCATTGCTTACTGCCTTGGTTTGATGGTGACGCAAACGCTGCAAATAGGCAAAGCCACCCAAAAAACGAAGCATCAACACCAGTACCCCCAGCAGCCATGCCGTTACGATCAAAGGCAAATGTTGATTAAAATAATTACTAAAGAAAGTCAGGTTTTTGCCTGAAGCAACCGACACTTGTTGCACCAAAGGTAACTGCGCCTGTACCATTTTGGCAGGGATTGCCTTATCAACTACCGGAGCACCCGCTTGGTAAAGGCTAACAAAGGTAATGGTTGCCACCAAAGCTAAAGTAAACAAGGCACTGGTTGCCACAAAATAACGCAAACGAGAAGAATTTTTGCGCAAAAGTATCAACGCCACCACCAGTACAATGGCCAGCACTGCTCCTTGCCACAAACTATGAATCAAAGTCCAGCCAAGTGCATCTATCAAACGGGCAGGAATAAGGTTTTGAATCCATTGAGTCATGAGGTCTCCCCTCCTTTCTCTAAGTCATCAATCATTTTTTTGATTTCTTCCAACTCTTTCTTACTGGTTTTTTTGTTGCCCAAAGCCTGCATGACCAGCTTTTTTGCCGAGCCACCAAAAGCAGTATCCATCAATCGGTTGACCAGTGTTTTTTGGGTATCTTCCTGGGTAATCACCGCATGGTATATATGGGTGCGAGTAGAGGTATCGCGGTCGGTCAATCCTTTTTCGGTCATCAACTGCAACATTTTGAGCGTGGTAGTATAACCGGTTTCGGTGTCACGTAACTTATTGAGTTCATCGTTTACAAAGCGCACCGTAGAGGGTCCATGTTGCCACAATACCTGAAGAATCTCTAGTTCTACGTCAGTGGGTTTTTTCATTGATAATTAATGGTTATATGGTAAATAATATTTATTAGGTAGCCACAAGTACAGTTACCCCTTCATACATCATAGGGAAGCCATACCTTTCGGCTTATGATGTTTTACTATCAATAAGCACTTACGAATGGTTTCGTATTACAAAGTACTACGAATTATTTCGTAATAGCAAGTTTTACGCGAATTAAATACGAAGGTTGTCGTATTATAAGGCTATTTTGCTTCATTCAATCATTCAAAAGCAAAAGACCGGACATAAAAAAACCACCTTGGATTGCTCCAAAGCAGCTATACTATTTGTTTAGGTAGTTTTTATCAATCGTCAAATTGCTCATTCCTACAACACACACCCTTCCCTGACCGAAGCTCTTCTGGAGTTCATCGGAGCGCTATAAAACAGGGGGCTTAATACAGCAGAAGCAAACAGGTTTCATCAGCAAAGAACAGGAACTCCTTTGATGAAATTTAGGCAATGGATGAACACCAAACCACAGCTCAAGTCCAAAATAAAGCTTTACAAAACCATTAAATACATAGAAAAGCGCTGGAAAAAGCTGATTCGTTATCATTGGCATGGAGAAGTGCAGATTGATCATAACCTGATAGAAAACGCCATCCGCCCCGCCACCTTAGGGTGGAAGAACTACCTCTCCCGATGCATCGGATTCAAGCATTTGCTGGCTCACAAAATGCAGCAAAACACACCACGCTATTCTATTCGTTGATAGGCTCTTGCAAAATGGCATGAATAATACCCACTGCTCACAAATGTGATCAAAAATATCAACAAGTGCTCAATCTAAAAACTACACCTTTGGTTGCCAACCAACTGGAAAACTCAACAAGCGTAAAAACAAGACCCTCGTTGGATAAGGGGATACCTAATACCTTCAAAACCGCATTGAAAACCGAGCTTTTCGCGAGCTCAACAAAGTTAATGCTTGTAGAAAAAAGGCACGCATTAAAATGCGCGCTAGTGGAGTGCCAACTTTATGCTCTTCTCATCGTCGCTGCGCAATAGTTGTAATATTTTTGTGCCTTGTGAGGTTATGTTATCCATTGTTTTGGTAAGTTTTGTTTGGGCAACTCGCTGTGTGAAAGTATTTTATCCTTTTTTGCTCAAGTTGGCATTCTTTTGAGCCCTTTCCCAAAAAAAGGCATTGGCAACAGACAGGTAGGCAGAGTAATCTTCTATGAATTGTTTGTATTCTTCTGCTTCTTGCCAGCTTTGTTGTCTGCCGAGGCAATCGTAAAGAAATATTGCTGCTGAGAGTCTATCTTCAAGATTAAAACTGTTATCGGTAACCTCTTTAAGTAAGGGGTATGCTTTATTTAACTCTCCTTTTTCAATAAATATGGCGCCCCTAAGTATGTTCATCCCTTCATCGTTTTGGTTCAATAGGAAAGCTTGACGGGCATGTTGCTCTGCAAGGGCTGATTCTCCCAAACCCAGGTAATTCCAGGCAAGTTCCATATGCCATAGGAATGCCTGGGTACCAAATGCCCCTACAGAGATCATTCTCTCCAGACTTTCGTACATTTTGATAGACTTTTCGAACTTGGCTTCTCTTAAAAAAATAGTACCCAGGTTAAATCTGGAGTTGAACTTTCTGGTTTCGTCTTCATCATTTACCAGTTTTTTGTACAAACGAATGGCTTTAGGGTAGTTTTTCCTTTTGAAATAGTCGTGGGCATCGCGGTAATAAATTTCATTGAAATCGTCTGCAAGATTTTCTATGGGGGTTTTCCAAAGGTTAAATAGGGTTACTTGGTCGCTAGGGAAACCATCTTCGCCATAGTTTGGTCTGACTGGGGCAATGAAATCCCCCAGATAAATATAAGCACTGGCAAGAGCAAAGGTTTTCCATACCCACCAGGCAAGGGTGGCACTAGTCATGGAAGGGCTTATGGTGTAGTAGATGATTCGTTCTGATACAACGACAAGCAAAGCATTGAGCAAAAAGCCCCCAGAGAGGTACATGGCGTACCTGAACTTGAGGAAGGGTTTGTGCGCAAAAAAGGCTTTAGAAGCAGAGACTGTTAACTTTGTATTGATCCCTACCTTAGCCCCCAGCCACTCATACTCTCCCAAACCTTTTCCTCTTCCCAGAATAACATGGTGGGGCATACCTCCAAAAATTCGGGCAAATAGCATTTTACCTGTTTCTCTGATTGCGAGCGCCCAACGGATAAAGACAAACCACAACAAAAAGGAAATGATTATGCTAGTAATGAAGAGAACATTCTCGCTTCCATTGCCTTTCCACCTTGGCAGAAGCATAAGGAATATGCCTGCTATTGTTACAGGAGGAAAGAAGGTTAAAAATACTTTTAGCGGATATTTTTTCATTGGTTGAGTTTTCGTTTTTCTTATAACTTGTAAACAATTTGCTAAAAAAATAAATCATAGGCAATGGATTTATTAAGCTTTTTTGGGGTAGGAAGATTGACAACCTATTCTCTATCTAAGTTTTGGGGATGCAGCTATTTTGCTTACCTTAGGATAAAAACTATGGGTTTATCTAGCAAGAGTTATACAAAGGAAGAACTTGATTATGTTCAGGGGTTTTGGAAGAAACCTGAAGATGGTTTTTACATTGTAGAGCATGAGCAAAATACCCGAAAAGCTTTTGAGATACTCTCCTAGAAAGGGCTGCCACAAGAACTAAGGGAAATTGCCATTAGGGTGTTTCCCATGTATTGTTTAGAATATGAGTTGGTGGAGTTTGAGAACTATTGGGAGGAAGTAACAGAGATTCGCTGCTATTTTGGCTATGTAAGTGTCATGCCTAAAAACATTGGTAAACTCAAAAAGCTTGAGGGTTTGTTCCTGGGCAGAAACCAAATAAAGGAGGTTGCTCCACAAATAGCTGAAATAAAAAGCCTAAAATCTCTAGATGTATTTCAGTTATTTACCCTACACTGCCTAGAGCATGACCTCAAGGAGTACAGGAATGTTTGGAAAGATTTAAAAACCATCAAGCTTGACTTTACTTCTTTGAAAAAAATCCCTCCCCAGATTGAACAATTACAAAATCTGGAAACCTTTGATGTCAATAATAACCTGATACCTGAATTGCCGCCCGAAATAGGGGCACTCAAGCAACTTCAACGCATCAATATTGCAGGTAACAAACTTACCACATTGCCCAAAGAGATAGGGCAATTGACTCACTTGACAGAGTTAAATTTATCATGGAACTTCATCAGCTCATTTCCAGAGGAGTTTAAAAATTTAACAAGTTTGACATACCTTTCTATGAATGAAATGTATTTAAAACATTTTCCGCCTATAATTACCCACTTGGTGAACCTAAAAAAATTATACCTTTTGGATAATCAGATACAAGAATTGCCTTACAATATAAAAGAATTATATAACCTCGAAGAGCTTATGATATCTTATAATGAACTTGTATTGATATCAGATGAGATTAAATACTTGAAAAAACTAAAAATGATTGATATCAGTAATAACCCTAACGAAAAGCAGTTGAAACAAAAAATAAAGAGGCTTTTGCCCAATGTATATGTATAATCTCAAGTATATACCTAATTGTTTGCTTATAGCTTATTGATGACCCCTTTTTGATACTTATGAAAACCGATAGCCAAAAAATAAAACAATTGCTGGTACCCGAAAACGAGGTATACGATGAGAAACACCAACAAAATGTGGCGCTTGCTTTCCAGCTCATGAAAGGAACAGGAGTACCTGATGACCTACAAGAGCGTGTATTTCAGCTATTTACCTTGCATTGCTTAGAGCATGACCTCAAGGAGTACAGGAATGTTTGGAAAGATTTAAAAAGCATCAAGCTTAACTTTACTTCTTTGAAAAAGATCCCTCCTCAGATTGAACAATTGCAAAACTTGGAAAGTCTTTATGTGAATAATAACCCGATTCCTGAATTGCCCCCTGAAATAGGGGCACTCAAAAAACTTCAACAAATGAGCGTTGCAGATAATAAACTTATCTCGTTGCCCAAAGAGATAGGGCAATTGACTCACTTGACAGAGCTAGATTTGTCAGGAAATTTCATCAGCTCATTTCCAGAGGAGTTTAAAAATTTAACAAAATTGAAGTATCTCTCTATGAATCAAATGTCATTAAAACGTATTCCTCTTGTCGTTACCTACTTCACAAATTTAAAACAGTTAAGCTTTATGCGTAACCAAATAAGGCAGTTGCCCTCAGACATCAAAAAGCTTCAGAACCTTGAAGAGCTTATGATATCTAGTAATGATCTTACCTTCATTCCAGATGACATCAAACACTTAAAAAAACTCAAAATATTTGATGCGAGAAAAAACCCTAATGAAAAGCAGTTGAAACAAAAAATAAAGAAACTTTTGCCCAATGTGTATATATAGCCAAATTGCTTCAAGTGTATACTTGGTCGTTATAACTTATTGATGGCGTCAATTACCTTTTCTACCCAATCCCAGGTAGTTTCTCGCATCAAAAAGTTGATCCATTCGGCTTTTTTAGAGTACATATAAAATGCCGCCGTGGTGGGCACGGTCAACCCATAGACAAAAGCGCCTACCTTGCCTTTGACGGTTCTCACCACAAATGATTTGTTCCACCAGACATTTTCACGTTCTTGCACCAAAGCGCTTACAGGGTGTTCTTTCTCAGCAGGCGAGAGTTCGTCGTAGGTAAGGGTGTTCAACAAGATAATCTCGCTGTAGGTATCTATGGGGTCGTTTGGACGGCGTATGTATAACCCGGTGAGTTTTTTGGAATCATTTGTTAGGTATTTGTCTACATAGATTCGTTTGATGTAACCTTGGCGGTTGAACTTGACATGGGTACCATCGGGGTTGATGCCGTACACCTCCCAACCCTTGGCAATGCGGTACAAAGGGTAAGGGTCACCGGGTACCTCTACCTTGACAATGATTTGGTTGAGGCGGGCTTTTTTCCTGAATTCCACAATTTTTCTTTTCCAGCTTTCATACTCTTTTACCGAAGTAATTTTGTTGGATTGAAACGCCCCCACATTGTGGGCAATTTCTTCGGTAGTAGTAGAGTTTAAGCCCAAATCTTGACAAATAAGCTTAACCTTGGTCACATCAGTAATTTTCATTTGTACCAACCCTGCCACGAACACAATGCTGTGGTTGAACTGGGGGTATTTGGTACTGGCATCTCTAGTATAACTCCTAAATTTATCTCTTAGCCCAGTTTGTAATTCTCTGCTTTCATAGCGTACCAATCTTTCGGTTAGGTAGGTTTTTAGCAGAGTGCGTAGGGCTATCACCGTTTCTTCAGTCAACTTATTCCCTTTTTTAAAGGGGTTGTTTTCTTTAGGTATATTGGGGTGTTCGTCATAGTATATTTTCTGAAGCGCAAGCGCCTGTTCTTTGAATACGCTATTGGCTTGGATGGCTTTTTCTATGCCTATTTCTGGGTTGTATTTTTTTATATAAGCATTGGCAAGGTAGCCTTGGTTTTGTACCGATGATTGGAACTCGTTTAAAAAAGTGTCTCCTTCTAAGATACATTTAATTGGAAAAGCCTTTACTAGACATGTTGAAGGAGTCAATAACTCCATTCGGGCTTTTCTTAGAAGATCATTCCAAAAAACTTGAGTATCCCAAAACAGCTTTCAAGTTATTACTACAAAAACCAAGGTTTACTCATCATACATTGAATAGAACAACCCATATCTGATTATTTTAAAAAAATGATTCCCAGCTTTATGGCATTATCATAACTCTATAATATTTTTCATTTCTCTCAAAATCATGGCCTTGATTTCATCATCTGTGTGTCCTCTTATATAGTCAATGCACTTCTCAACAATTCTATCATTTTTATTATTAGCTTCCTCTGCAATGCTTTGGTATGATTTCTTTTCTATGTTCCTTTTATTGATAACTTTTACCAAATATGATAGCCCTCCACAAGCATCTGATCCGCTAATAACATCAATAAAGGGACTACCGTATTTTATACAAATATCCGCTGACTCAACCAGATAACAAGTTAAACCTTCTGGTATTTCCATCCCACTGGATTGAATAATCTCAAAAGCAATCAACTTATTTGCTTCATCTTCGCTTGATAACAGTTTTTTTAGCTTATCAAAGTTGATTTTCTGTATCATATTGTTTTGGTTGCTTTATGCTCATATTCCCTTGTTTATAATAAAGTTATGTTCCAATTTCACCTTTGGCTCAGTATCATAACTCTATGATATTTTTTATTTCCCTCAAAATCATGGCTTTAATTTCGTCTTCTGTATGCCCTCTTATATGGTCTGCACATTTATCAATCAAGGCATCATTATGTTCTATAGCTTGGGCAATAAGTTTTTTTGGATGATGACTTTGAAGGTTTTTGTCATTTACTTGATGGATAAGTATTTGCAAACCTTGAAATGCATATATGGCATGAATTAAATCAATAAAAGGTTTACCATATATAATAGTCAAATCTGAGTAGTCAATAAAGTACTCAATCCACTCATCTTGTATTTCTAATTGATTATCTTGGATCAATTCAAATGCCTTTCTATGGTTAGATTTACTGTCACTTGTAAACAAACGTTTTATTTTTTTTTGCTTATGTTTTTTATAGAACATTGTCAGTTATTTTTAAAAAATGATTCCCATTGTTTGTAATTTTGAATTCTGCCAACTTTAACTCCCATTCTGGTTTCATAGGATTTTAAATGAAAAGTTTTGAAATCTTTTACGGGTATAAAATTACCTAACACCCCATAATGAATGTCAATATACATAGCTCCATATATTTGATTTAACGGAATATGAAACTTAAAAGCAACCTCTCGTTGTTTAGGCAACCACTTTAATGTTTTACCTTGTGAATTTGTACGGGTAGGAGGACCTTGTTCACCATACTTATTTATAAAAGTACTATTAACATCAATGCCCTGCCCATCATTTTTGATAAAGTAGATAAATCCTTCTATACTACCTTGAGGCTGAGTTGTTGCAAATAACCTAGACGTGATTGTTTTATCATAGAACGGATGATTCTTTGATGTTCCTATAAATGCAGCGTCTTTAGGCATTTGTATAGCATAGCTTTCTAAATCAATATTTTGACCTCTAGAATGAAACCCATTTGCATCAAAGATTTGTTTGGGGTTTCTACTATCACCTCTGAATAATATTGCATTTTCACCAAAAGGTAAAGACATTAGGAAAAGCCTCGCAGAGAAAGTTACACGATCAGCCCCATATTTAACTTTTTTACCCTCCAAAACCAATACATATGGCAGATCAGAATTATTAAGTTTCATCTTTTTCAACAAACCTATAACCTCTTCATAACTAAAACCCATCAACCAAAGCTTGTAGGCAAAAAACTTTAGATTTTGGTTTGCATTAGATTTTATATCATCTTTTAATGGATTAGTTGCATCTGCTTTTTTCTTCTTTAGGGAAAAGATTTTTCTTTTAGGTTTGGTAAATTTTTCAAAGTCATATAAAGTTAAAAAGGCTTTGAATACCTTCAAGGCACATTTTTCAGAAATGTCCTTATCTTTTTTCATGCACTCACACTCCTCCTTTAATTCATCATTTGCTTTCCTCATCAACCTTTCAGCCTCTGGGGTTAACTTTAACTTATCTCTGTCAAAATCTCCATTCCAAGATTTTCGAGGTACGACATCTTGCTTAATGTAATGGTCTATTACACGAGCTGACACAGCATATATTAACTTTGCTTCCTCTTCTTCTAAACACTCATTATTATGCACCAACACCCCCACATTCCCCACATAATAGTTATGGTACTTGGCTACGGTAAAGTTATACACTGTAGCTACAGTGTCTTTGACTACAATGTTATTGATCAATACCTGAGCGGAGCGGGGCAAATGACGGGTTTTACGGGCAAGGAGCTGACGGTGGTTGAGTAGAGTCAGTTGGTCCCCTTTTTTGAGGCTGCCTGCGGGTATCCATCTTCCATTGACATAAAAAGGATGTTCAGGCGTTACCCACAAGGTATCGGCAACGGTGTATACCCCAATCAGGGTAGAGGATTGTTTGATGATGGTGTGGGTGACTCTGCCTAGTACTTCTTGCTGGGTGGTGGCATCAAAAGCTCTTACCGTGTCTTCGGGGAGTACGTCTTCAATGTTTTTCTGGCGATAATCGTACTATAAAATAAACTGTTTTGGTGAAATAGACCTGGATAATACAGGATTACTCAAGTATTAAATCAAAGGTAAGTTTTTGGATGCAAAACCATTGCTCAAGATTTTGATCGGGGAGTATGACAAAATTAATAGGTGCTTTAGTAATCATTTCAAGTTCAAAATATGTTAATGAATTTGCTACTGCTTTACTTAATGTCCTCTTTGCTAATCTTAAATCCATTCCTTGATTATTTTGAGCTTCAATAAAGGCATTTATATGCATTAATGCCTCAACTTTTGATTGTATGCCATCCCACAAAAGTGGCTCTTTGACCAAAATAAGGTACTGCAGACTTGCTTCATCTTGGTCAAATAAAAACTCAATTGATTCTGACAAATAACTTTGTAAAAAACGAAACAACCAAAACGAAAAAGTAATACTTGCATCTACAGACTTCATTTTTTGAGCTCTGGATTTAAATGATGTTTTTTGACGTTTTGTTTCTACTATTTCTACAACAGTTTTGTTAATAGTAGATATTGTCTCTTCTGAAATGACCCCTACATTTTTAAACAGTACGTTATTTGATAAATAACTGTATCCCATTTCTTCTTCAACTATTTGTTGAAGCATAGGAAGAACATTTTGTGTTTCTAATAATAATAATCCCAAGCTACGATTGCTTATTGTATTGCTCCTTAGCAACCTAAGGATATGTTTTGCTTCTTTGTAGTCAATCATATAAGTATACGCTAATCTAAATAATGTACTTCTTTAATTTAGTCCTAACCTGTAGCAATGAAAGTCATTATTTTATATTTAGTAGTAAAATTTTACCTCAACGACTTTATACATACCACTACTCACATCCTTCTTGGTATCCTTAATCTTAGCCTTATTGTAGCCCTTTGATTCAGCTTTTTTTCCAGTAAAAGTAGATAGTGCTGCGTCTTCCAATTGTTTTGGGGTAGGTGATTTAATGCCTTTTAAATATTTATTAAACTGTTCAAGGTTAGTTCCACTAACCCAAGTGCCCAAGATAGATTTGACATTCTTTTTACCTCCAAAAGCCTCAAATATTTTATCAAATACAACCCCTCCACTTCCATAATCTAAAAAACAATTACCATTACTTTTCTTGACATTAATTACAAGGTATAACTCTCCATTATCTAATTCCCCACTATTCGGTGGGAGACCTACAAAGAGTTTAGAAAAGGGTGAAGATAAGTCAGATGAAATTGTTACTTCACTTCCTGTTTTAGTCGCTGTAAATTGATTGTTTGGGTTTAGTTTAAAAATTCTAACAAATTTTAATTCTAAAAATTTGGTATCATAATCTACTATTATGTATTTAAAATCATCATCTAAATTTTTCTTCTTTAGCCATTTACCAACAGTCGATTCTTTTGCAGTTTTTCGTAAATATTGATCCTCTGGTTGTTTGATTCCTCCAATTTTTTTCTGAAAATAGATATAATCATCTTTTGTATCAGTTACTTTGTCATAGCTGTCATATTCTATTTCTACGCCATATATTTTGTCTTTTGTATATTTTTTTAACATTTCCTCATAGATAGTATCCATTACTTTTTCTCTGGCAACACCTTTCTGATTTCGTGTATCTGTTTCTATCTTTAATAATTGATTAAATGTATATTCGCCTTTTCCCAAAATAGCTCCTGTTTTGGCTAAAGTTACTGTCACAACATTGTCATTTTGAGTTATACACAAATCATTATTATGCACCAACACCCCCACATTCCCCACATAATAATTATGGTGCTTGGCTACAGTAAAGTTATACACTGTAGCCACCGTGTCTTTTACAACAATGCTATCGATCAATACCTGAGCAGAGCGGGGCAAATGACGGGTTTTACGGGCGAGGAGCTGGCTTTGATTAAGTAGGGTTAATTTATAGCCTTTTTTGAGGCTACCTGCGGGCATCCACTTTCCATTGACATAAAAGGGATGCTCAGGGGTGACCCACAAGGTATCGGCAACGGTGTATACCCCAATCAGGGTAGAGGATTGTTTGATGATCGTGTGGGTGACTCTGCCCAGCACTTCTTGCTGGGTAGTGGCATCAAAAGCCCTTACCGTGTCTTCAGGGAGTACGTCTTCGATGTTTTTCTGGCGGTAGTCATGCAGCCATACTTTGGTGCCTGCCACAAAGCAAGCGGTTTTAGCAAAGCGTACGTTGTTGTTGCGCACCAGGGTATACTTGTATTCCTGGGGCTTGCCTGCTAATTTGAGGTTTGCCGCCCAATTGCCCACCAGGGTTTTTTGTCCCGCCTTGTCTATCTCAGTTTGGGGTTTTTCTTTTAGAGCTTTGAAATCACTCATCTTAACGCCCGCTGCTGCCTCTGCTACAATTACGCTTACTGATCTTTTGGTAGGGCTGGCTTTGCCTTCTGAGGCTTTGTTTGCTACTACTGCCTTAAACAAAGCTGTCAGCCACTTTTGTTTGGCCACTTTGTTTTGCTCAGGCGATTGGATGGAGACAATCTTGAGGGCTTGTTTGTCTTCCTGGGCTTTGACGGTTACATATACTGCCTCAATGATGGGCTTCTTTTTTTGCGCTTGGTCGGCTTTGCTGGCATATAGTTTCCAGGTTTGTTTGTTGCCTGTACCTGCCTTGGTAATGAAGGCTTCGGGTGCCTTCACAAACTTCACCCCGCCTTTGATCTTTACTGCCTCATAGCCTTTGCTCTTTGCCCAAGTCCGGATGGCGGTTTTATAGGGAGGGGAGTCTGGACACTTAAGTTTAAAAGTTTTAGCCCTAATAATTTTTACATGTCATTTTTTCTGTTATATTTCTTAGAACCAATGATTACTCTATCTAGCCTTTTTAAAGCACCATCCCTGCCTTGATTGTGTGGCTTCACCAACTAATAAATCCCGTTATACGAAGGCCAGTTTTGGCTAGTTTGATTTGTGGAAAGATAGAGTAAACAATGATATAGACCTAAGGTTATAATAGAAAGTTATGAACGGCAAAGTATTAAAAAAGATAGCCACCCAACGTTATCTAGTAAGATTAGAAGATGGTAATGAAGTAGAAGCATTCATTGGCTTAAAACCACTAGTATTAACTTTTGGGGGACAATTTGATATTAATCAACTGATAAGAGTTAAGTTAACTTCTGAAAATAAGGCAATCATTTCACCAAGAGACCCAACTGGTTCATAACTGTTCCTAATCTAGAATATCAACAAATATTGTGAGAATTTTCTTCGCCTTATCAAGTTGATTTTTGGTGTAATTCTTAATTTATGTAATCATTAAATGAAATAGCATTAGGATTTACCATTTTACCATCAGTTGTTTTTTTATCATTTGTTATCCAGTCGTCTAAAAAATCGTGAGGTTTAAACCCTGTACCCTGAAGTCTCTTTTTAGTTGGCAACGGAAACTGTCTTAGAGCAATATTGGCAACCTTCATTCTTTTTCCTCGCATAATTAGTGCCTCTACTCATCTGAAAGTTGGGAAAATGGCTCTAAATCAATTACATTAATAAGTTTATTATTATTTATCTTAATTAGTAAAGCTTTGATATCAAAATAGTCTCCCTTAAAGATTATTTTCTTAAAATCAGTTATATTATTCACAATATTTACCTGACCAAATAAGGCCAATAGATTAGTGACTTGTACGACAACCCTTTGGCTCAAGACGAAGTTGAGAGACTTAACTTGGTTTTTGGAGATAAAATTATTTGTTAAAAAGACGTATTATACCTTTTTCACGTTAATAAAATCCATCAAACTACCCACCAAAAAAGCCACAATGACCAAAAATAAAGAATAATACCAGAGCCAAGGAAAGTTAAACATTTTAACAACACCCACCCCCCACAACAATGCCCCTATCCAAACACCACGGACTGTATAAAAACGTTTAAAAGCATGTCTAAAAACATAGTCTTTTTGGTCATGAAGATAGTCTACTACAGGGTTAATCAATTTTTTGTTCCAGTGCCTAATCTCTGCCCTGCTTACATATTCAGAATCTGGAGCTCCCATTAGCTTAAAGTACCTATCAAAGTTAGTTTTATAAGTATTGGCTACCTCATCTGTTTCTGCCTCGAACACCAATGCTCGCATTGAATTAATGAGAGTGGTTTCAATAAGGCGTAGACCCAGCCAATGCCTTTTTTTTACTGAGGACATCTTTTTCAATCGACGAACATTGCGTTTAAGCCATTTTCTATTTCTTTGACGGTTATGTTTAGCCCAATCTTCATTTTGCGTCATATAGCCCAGCCCTTTTTTATGTTTCTTTTATCTAGAGTGTACCCAATCAACCAAGAAATGGTTATCATAGGGAAAGATAGCAGCCAGTGCCAACCAAAGGCAATAAACCAATTAACAATGAGCAACATAATTGCAGAGAAGAATCCAATAAATACACAAGTAATTCTATTTTCTAAAACCCCTCTATAATGATGCTTTTTTTTTAAATGCCTGATCACACACAAACATTTCTTTTCCACCAAAGTATCAAGCTCATGCTTTCTTTTCGGGTCAAAAAACAAGTTATAATCAAGATACTGAAGTTCCATAATGTATTCAAGAAGAATTTCTTTCATTCTCTTACATTCCCCGCATTTTTTTGAATGCTTATCCAATTTTTCAGCAACAAGTTCCAGATTATCAAGGCATAAAATACCCTTTCTTTCAGCCACCAACTTCCTCTTCATTGTTTTTGCTAACTCTTGCTTAAAGTTTTGCAAATAGTTATTTTTTTGTTTCATATCAGTAAGATAAATTTTCTTATCTCAATGCTACTTTAAAATCTCAAGAATAAAACTATACATTTGCCCCATTTTCTCACCTGTAAGATGTAATATAGCAAGAAAAGGCTTTGTTGCAACCTCTGCATTCTGGGCGACATGCATCCATTGCCAAGCTTCTTTAGTTCTCTTCATTAGGGCATTCTCAACAGTTATTACTTTTTTTCTGCCTAAATTATCTGTTACCTCAACGGTCATGCTATGATCTGAAATTGATGATGGTTAAGTTCTTCATATTTGATAGTCTTGAAAAAGCTTTCAGCCACTGCATTGTCCCAAAAGTTTCCTTTCCTGGACATAGATTGCCTAGCTTTTTGATGATGGTCGAAGATTCCTCTGGTCTGTCCACAAGTATACTGAACGCCACGGTCCGAATGTAGAAGAAAACCTTCCTTGATGTCACGTTTTTTCCGGGCAGCTACCCAAGTCTTCTTGATCGTATTTTCGGTGGTCATATCTTCACTTACTGACCAACCTACTACGGCTCTATCAGCTAAATCAATGATTGTTGTCAAATAAGCCCAACTTTGTCCTACACGTATATAAGTGATGTCAGAAACCCACGCTTTGCCTGTTTCTGATACCTCAAATTGACGATCCAACAAATTGTCTGCAACAGGGTGGGTTTTCGCTCGTTGAGTGGTCACTACCCACTTTTTGCGTATTTTGCTTTGCAAACCCATCTCTTTCATCAGGCGTGCCACGTAAGGTACGTGTATTTTTTTTCTTTTGATAAGCCAGTTATAATACGCATTGCTGCTAACACCAAATACCTTACACATCTTCTCAACTGGAAATTCTTTCCGGTGCTCATTAATATACATGTAAATCCTCAGTCGTTCCTGGAGAAGATGCCTACTGCCTTTTTTAAAATATCTCGTTCTAACTTTACCTCGGCTAATTCCTTACGTAATACATGTAATTCTTTCTCTGAGTCACTTAGAGATGGATTACCTTTGCCAGTAAAACTTTCCTTATTGCTCCGTTGTTCGCGAAGCCAACGGCGTATCATATTGGCGTTGAGTTTATAGTCCTCAGATACCTGCTTCGCAGATTGACCTGATTCTAGCAAATCAACGATCATTAATTTAAATTCTTTATCGTATTGTTTCATAATAACTAAGATAACGGGCGCTTCTTACTCTCACAACAAATGTAGCAATTCCCCCCTCTCAAATCTACCTGAACTATGTTTCTATAAAAATCTATTTTTGAAATGTTTATATTTAAGTTTAAGGTAACTTTCAATCATAGATTTATCGCTCAATGCTTCTTGAAATCTATGATCTTTTAAGAATGTTTCTTTTAGTAATATCATAGGTTCTAGTGTAATTCCCATCCTCTTTTCCGTGTACCATTTTTGATCAACTCTTTCATGCTTAAACAATAAAGCAAAGTTTTGTGCATAATATGAAATAAGAAGTTCTCTATCATTTATTGGTAGGTGTTCACAATCTAAAGCAAGGTCAAATACATCTATTTCAACATATTTATAGAAAAACTCCACCATTGACATTAATGACACACTTCCCTTTAAGGATGCTATAATGGCGACTATATCTTTAAATATTATGTTTGCCCATAACTCTGGTAAACAAGTCATTAACCTTGTAAAAAAAGATTTGTCGTTGTAGAAGTTTGAGGCTTTAACGATAAGAGCAATACGCTTCTCTTTGGCTAAACCATTAATATCTTTTATCACTGGCAATATAGCTAAACGATCTACTGGCTGACAGCGTGCATTAAAAGATGCTTCCCACAATGCATTAACAAGGTTATTTATGGTTTTATCCATATTTTATCTAATATTTAGAGTATGAAAACTTTATTCTTTTGACATCAAGACCTTGTTCTGTCAATAGTCTTTTAAAGTATTTTACAGCAAACTTATATGATGGCAGATAATGACCAGAGTCATTGGATACATCATATTTTTCAAAGTCAGTTTTTCCATCAAGATCGTATATAAACATCCCAGCCAATTGGACTTCATCAGCTTCTTCTGAAAGGTTATAGTGTCCTCGCCCAATTCTAAAATCACCAGATTTTGTAATAACCATAGACATTTGAGCATATTCATAAGGCTCTTGCCAAATAGGGTCTATTTCTGTAACTAGTAAGATACCATTCTCAATTTTATGTTTGTAAGGAGAACGTTTAGGTTGCTTTGTACCAACATTTTTTAGCAGTGGCCTTGCTGCATAATAGTTATCGGGCAATGCTTCTATTTTTGTTTTGCTTATATCTATATCCAACTCATTAAAAATCTCCTTAAAAAATGTTTTAGCAAAACCAACTGATACAATATAATGTCCAGAGGCATTACTTATCTTTACAAGTGAGCCGTTTCTAATATGAAGAAATCCTGCAGCGTCTACTTCTTTTGCTTCATCGGCTAAATTATAATGTCCTTTACCTATGACTAACTTTCCGTTTATAACTACAAAACACAAAAAGCCCGTTTTAATTAATGTTTTTGTGTCAGGGTAATATACCTCTAGCTTTTTATTATGAATGTTATAAGAATAAGGAGCTAATGGGTCTTGCTTTAAACCAATATAATCAGGATGAATTTTAATTTTAGGTCTACACTCATTATTATGCACCAACACCCCCACATTCCCCACATAATAGTTATGGTATTTCGCCACAGTAAAGTTATACACTGTAGCCACCGTGTCTTTTACAACAATGCTATCGATCAATACCTGAGCGGAGCGGGGCAAGTGACGGGTTTTACGGGCGAGGAGCTGACGATAGTTGAGCAAGGTGAGTTGGTCACCTTTTTTGAGGCTACCTGCGGGCATCCACTTTCCATTGACATAGAAGGGATGTTCAGGCGTTACCCATAAGGCATCGGCAACAGTGTATACGCCAATCAAAGTGGAGGATTGTTTGATCATCGTGTGGGTAACCCTGCCTAGTACTTCTTGCTGGGTGGTGACATCAAAAGCTCTTACCGTGTCTTCAGGGAGTACGTCTTCGATATTTTTCTGGCTATAGTCATGTAGCCATATTTTGGTGCCTGCCACAAAGCAAGCGGTTTTGGCAAAACGTATGTTGTTGTTGCGCACCAGGGTATACTTGTATTCCTGGGGCTTGCCTGCTAATTTGAGGTTTGCCGCCCAATTGCCCACCAGGGTTTTTTGTCCGGCCTTGTCTATCTCGGTTTGGGGCTTGTCTTTCAGTGCTTTGAAATCACTCATTTTGACGCCCGCCGCCGCCTCTGCCACAATCACGCTCACGCTTCGTTTGCTGGGGCTTGCCTTGGCCTGTTATGAATCATTCCAAAAGATGACTTAGTTTTACTATATCCAGTCCTTCTGAACCCCAAATAGGAATAAATATTTCTCCTTTCTTATTTATTTGCCATGTTTTGGGCGGTTGTAATTTGACTTCTGAAGTGAATTCTTTAAATTTTCTTAGTTTTTTATCACTCAATGATATATGATTTCTTCCTAGTTTATCATATATTATGGATTCATTTGTTTGTTTATTGACAACATAAATTTTTTTATCAGTATCAATGTACCTTGGTTTCCAATTATCTAAAACATTTTTGTCTTCTGTTGGAACTAACAACTCAAGCTGTTTCCCTGTTCTCATGGGCGAGCTTTCCTCAAGTAGTATTTTCCCTGTTCTTGATGTTTCACTTTGACGAATAATGTAAATGGTTTTATCTTCACTGATTAGGATGGAAGAGAAGGTTTCCTTAAATAACACACTTCCTTTTGAGTTAAAACATGAAAGTATAAAGATATCTTCATCAAAAACAGTATTATTATTATCGTAATATGATTGTGTAAATTCAAGTGCTGAAAATAGTACATCTCCATTCGATATACCTAAGATATCCATAGACAAATAATCTTCAAAAAACTCAGGTATATTATCTGGTGAGGAAGGAAAAGGCATAGTTACCTTATGCTGTGGATATGGATAGTTTATAAAAGATTGATCAAGGGTCATATAATTATGAAAAAGCCAAATAGGTGGTTTGCCATCCAATAATATTGGTAAGACGACTCCATCACCCGCAACTAATATTTTTTCGGCCTCTGTATTGTATCTCTGAAAAAAGGTTATAGAGTGATCTTTGCCTATTTTAACAACAATAACCTGTGAATAATCATCTCGAACCTTATACGCTAAAAAGAGTTCATCCAGCACAGAGAAAAAAGTTAAGATTTTACACCCTACAGGAAATACTTCATCAAGGGGTATTTGATATATGCATTTTCCCTCAACATCATGTACTTGAAAAGTATATCTATTACCCGATAACAAATTAATAGCAAATATCTTTTCTTTGAAGTTATGTAAAGCTATTGTGTTCTCTGGCACATATGCAATTAATGTATCATGGTCCACATGTTCAAATTGAAATTCTTGTATATTCTCTCCTTGCCTACTTTTATTCCAAAAAAACATGTGTTCATTGATGATTTGAAAATTATACCAATTCTCAATATTTTCGTACATACCTTTTCTATATGACTTGGCTATCTTTTTCCAATTAATTGTCTTGATTAGCTTAAAATACATATCTATTTCCATTTGGGTATCTTATACATTGCTCTAGCACCACCAAATAGTTGCCCTAATTTTTTTAGGCTTAACAATGCTACTGGGACTCGATCTCCAAATTCCACGGGTGCAGATGGAAATGTGATTACTTCTGGAGATTCATCATCTGCTTGACGTCCTGTTGCAATAGCAACATGCTTCAAGAACATGCGACCTTTAGCAAACAATATTATATTTCCTCCCGATATTTTACGCCTTACCATCTTACCCTCAACCATATCAACTGGGCGGTAGAAATTAATAGAGGAACTTTTAAGTCCTAACTTCTTTGTGAAGTCAGCTTGGAAGGCACTGGATGGATCAACTGAAAATTCATACCCTAGACGGTCATTTGTATAAATCTCGTGTATTTTTTTCCAATCAAGTTCCCCAGCCAAATACGCCCCTAACAGTACCAACTCCCAACAATTAAGCTTTAAATCAGCTAAAGGTGGAAGTGTTTTTTTTGTAGAGTAGGTTGCCCAAATAGCAAAAGAACTTACCATCGGATCATTTTTGGATATATAATTTAGAATGCTGTCACGTTGACTTTTTTCTGATTTCCACAGCTGTAGATAACTGTTATACAAATTAGTTACTTCTTGATAAGATAGTGTTTTATATTGGATAAAGAAATTACTTTCTGTTAACTCTTTTTTTAAGTCTGCAGATAACTCTGATACTATATCATTTATCTTTTTATCCATCAAAGTAGAATCTTTTTTTATTTCTTCTTCTAACATTTTATACCCCTTACCTATATCACCCAAGTGTTTAACTAATGGCCCAGAATTAACCCAAGTAAAGGTCTGCTTTTTTTCAACAAAATTTGATAATAAATACTCTACTACCACACAATCATTATGCACCCCAACCCCCAACTCACCCACAAAGTAAGTATGGTTGTTAGCCACCTCAAAATTATACACCCTTACTACAATCCGCACTACACTATCAATGGCAATTTGTTGCCCATTATAGAGCCACAAACTATCGCCTTGCCTTAGCTCGCTGGCAGCACGCCACTTGCCCGCTACCCAAAACGGATGTTCTGGAGTAGGCATGAGGACATTAAAAACAAAAGCTAGACTTGTGTAAGCCCAGCTCTAAAGTATTACTGTAAAATATCTGATTATTTTTATCCTATCCAATTGTATTCTTCATCTGCCAGCCTTTTTTTACATAATGCGTTTGTATAAAATCTCTAAAGTCAAGAGCCAAACTAGGAGGGAAAATCTCATATCCTTTTTTGATTAAATCAAATGATTTTTTGTTGTCTCGAGGCAACAACTCTCTTATCCTAAGAAAAGAGGATAATAAGCCTTCATACCATTCCTTGGTTACTTTTGTAAAACCCAGCATTGTCTCCATTAAATAAAAAGCGCCCTGTTCTTCATTTAACCACTCCATCAATTGTTCAAATATATAACCCAACTGATATTGCTCCCCCTGCTCTTTGTTATACCTATAGGGTTCAATTAGTTTGGTAAGCATAAACAATACTTCTTTTGGGCTGGGGTTGAAAAAATCACCTGAAAATAACTGCGATAATAATAAAACTTCCAACAAAGATAAATTGTGATCTTGAGCAGCATTCATCAAATCTTCTTTGTATTGCTTCTGTGGATTTTCTGACTTTAGTACTTTTTCAGAATACTGAATGGCACATATTTTAGCCATTTCCTGAGTAAACTCTCCCAAAATATAATCATACTCATCCCTTGCCTCTTCATCATCTGATATTTGAGAAGCTTTGATAGTCTGACTCGTAAATTTGTCAAAAACCTCATAAAGTGACTCAAAGCTAAGCAGTGTTTTATCAATTTTTGTCATTCACTCTAACAACTTCTCAATTATTCTCTATCCAATTATACCTCTCATCTACTAAATTTTCTTTCATGTAGGTTTGTTTTATAAAATTTTTAAATGTCCATCCAATATCAGGTATAAGAAAGCCCTTTTTTAATATGTCAAAGCCCTTTTTGTTTTTAGGCAGGTGGTTTTTTAACTTTGAAAAACAACCAAGGAAAGCCTCATACCAATCTTCATTTACTGTATCAAAACCTAACATTTTGTCCATTAATCTCAAAGCTTCTTCTTGTGGAAAATACTCCAGATGGTCAAGAAAATATTCAAAAAATAAACCTGCCTTAAGTTCTTCACCTTGATTTTTTTTTGTTTCATAAGGTTCTACTAGAATATTTAAAATTCTTAATAATTCAGCATCCTCGAGCCTAAAAGATTTGTTATAAATAAAAGGTGTCTCAGTAAGAATTTGAATAAATGACCAATTATATGAAGAAATACTATTTAAAATATCATTTTTAAACTTGCGGACAGGATAATCATATTTTTCTAAATCTTGAGTATATTTTAGAGCACACAACTTTACAAGATGATCAATTAAATCATCTGCAACTTGTTCTAATATCTCTCTTGCATCTTCGTCATTTTTAATACTAGATGCTTTTATATTTTGATTGTAATAGTTCTCACAAATATTACTCAAAGAATCAAAATTGAAACTAGCTTTCTCGATATCCATATTTTCAATCTATCAAGTTGTTTACCTTTACATATACAATTTCCACTATATGGGGATGAAAATGGTCATTTGCAATATCAGCATGAAAACCATAAGTATAGTGTTTATAACCTAAAAAACGTTCACCCTCTCTTTTTCTTGACACGCTCCTCTTCTTAATAAGTTTCTTGATTTTAGCTCCTGAAGTACCATGATTAACACTATTTTCATCAAGCACTGTAGTTGTACCTATTTTCATTTTATATTTCACTACTACCTGATAAACTCCTTGTTGATCAGATCTTCTTAATAACCCTTGTTGTTTTCCAGAACCAGAAGCAATAAGATATTGTAAATCCGAAGCAACAAAACTAGGTTCTCCCAACCACTCTTCTGAATCTTCATCATATTTACCCACAATCAACCCCATACCATTGCTATAAAATTCATTTGTACCCATAGCACGATAAAAATACTCATAGTTTTGATCACTTTCATCTAAAAACTCTTCTTTTGATACTTCTGCTATATTTGATAAAACTGCTTGTCCTACAATATCCAAAGCCTCCTCTAAAGCTTCTTCAGCACAGTTATTATGCACCCCAACCCCCAACTCACCCACAAAGTAAGTATGGTTATGAGCCACCTCAAAGTTATACACCCTTACTACAGTATCAATCCGCACTACACTATCAATGGCTACTTGTTGCCCGTTAAATAGCCACAGACTATCACCTTGCTTTAGCTCACTAGCGGCTAACCATTTGCTTGCTACCCAAAACGGATGTTCAGGAGTAGGCATCAACGCCAGTTTGCCCCCTGCATATACCTTGATGAGTTCTTCGGCAATACTTTGTGAAACACCTTTTACTTGTTGAAAATTTACTTTGCCCGATGGGGCCTTAAAGGAAGGAACTACATCTCCTGAACGAATGGTTTCGATGGGGGCATAGTGTGGCTTGCCTGTGTCTTCGCTGATGCCCAAAAAGATAGGTGTGCCCGCTGGAAAACAAGCAGTGCGGGTAAGTTTTACCCCATCTACTATGCCCTTTTTACCATAAGTGATAAAGGCATAGTTAAAAGCAGTTTTATTGTTGTTTTTCTTTTTTTTGCGCAAAGCCCAACTAATTACATCGCCTTTGAGTTGTTTTTGCTTGTCTTTTGCCCTAAGTTCCTCAATATTGCCCCCTTTCCGAACCACCTCAAAAACACTTTTGTTGGTTTTGGGGATAAAAATACTGGTGACCTTATACTTGGCATTAATTTTTGCATAAATCGCCTCAAAAATCGCAGGCTTATTCTGATAACTATTGGCGGCCTGTTTCTTTTCAAAATAAAGTAGCCTTGCCTCCTTGCCGTTTTTTTTGAACGAGGCAGTATATAACCAATGTTTTTGCTCCGCCTTGTTGTTTTTATGCTGGTTATCTACTGCTATCCAAGTGGCTTTACTTCGATATTGTTGTTGAAAAACATAAATTGTTGGTGCCTTCACAAACTTCACCCCGCCTTTGATCTTTACCGTTTGATAGCCTTTGCTCTTTGCCCAACGCCCTACTTCTGTATTTTCAGAAGTAGCGAAAATGCCCTTCAATTTTGTGGGCTTTTTGAAGGCCTTATCCACAATTTTTTTGATTACATAAGCTTTGCTATAGGTGCCTTTCTTTTGTAATTTGTTGATAGTAAGCAGTTTTTCGCCTTCTTTAGTAGTGGTTTGCCCTTTACCCACCGTCGTCTTGCTCTTGACTTTTTTCTTGTCTTTATACGTTACATATTCGGCAAGCAAGGCATTGTTTACAATGATTTCAGGCTTTTTCTGTTTGCCTTTACCTTTGTTATTATCTCCATCCTTCCCTTTTCCTTTTTTCTTGTTACGCTTCTTGAATGTGTCTACGCTTTCTTTCAAGACTTTCACCAGTCCCTTACCTGTGATGACTTCTATAATGACCTGGGTAAGCATATTGCCCAAATAATAAGAGGGATTGTTGATTTTGGTCAGTTTCTTTTGCTCTTCGGCAATCTTATCATCTAGTATTTTTTGTAAATCAACGTCTTTGAGTTTTGCCAGGGCTTGATCAATTTTGGCTCGGTAATCTTTGTCTACTGCATAGCGGGCAATTTCATTCAAAAGACCAATGATCTCTAAAATGCTTTCAGGAACCGAGGCTACCTGGTCTATTAAGCCATTATAGACTCCAATCAATAATGGGTAAATTGTTTTTCCTGGTTCTTCGAGGTCAGGGTTATTCCATACTTTTTCGTCTATTTTAAGTTGTTTTAATAAGTTAAGGTTGAGTTCTAACCCTCCTTTGATATACGCCAAACTTACTTTTACAAAGTCATCAAAGGTTTTGATGGTGGGTTGTTTAACTGGGATGACTTTGATAGTTTTGCGCCCCTTCGAAAACCACAAAGCTTCGCCCAAACGCATCACCCATTGGGTAATTACTTTTTGACCTTTTTCGTACCTAAAGTGCAGGCTTATTCTGACCCCTTTGGGGGCTAGAGGGCGCTCATAAGCCAATTGATGGGCAGTTTTGCCTTTGATATCAGAGGCAAAATCTGTACGTGAGGCTTCTACACTGGCATCAGAAGTAGTAAATACCTCAAGCGTAAAGTCGTGAAGGGTTTTCTTTGACAAGAATTGCTTCAGAAAAGAATCTTGCTTAAAAAAGGCATAGAATGTCTTGGGGTCCAACACCCCTGCGTAGTCTTCAACCACCAAGCGATCGTTACTTGTGCCAAATAAGTGTTTTTTATCAAATGTTTTGACCCTGGCAATGATCGCTGCTTTGTTGGTAAAAGAAAGTTGAGAAAGTCGGGTCTCTATGTTTGATTTAAACTGGTAGGTTGTGGTATCTGCCGCGAATACTTCGGTACCAATAAACACTTGCATGGTGCTGATACACACTTTTGTAAAATCAATAATGCTGGTTTTATCAAGCTTAAGATTGGTCATATTTTGTCCCTTAACAGAACCACCTTGGTTGGTTTTCCAAAGGCTTGACCTTTGCTTAAGCCTCTCCATCACCTCTTGGACACCTCGCTTGACCATACCCGCCGAAAGACGATTACCAAAGGCCAGGCACGGAAAGAAATATTCCCTTTTCTTGTTGTTGAAGACCCCAATAAAACTATCAAGATTGAGCAAAAGCCCAATACGTTTGGCACTGGCAAGCTTGCTTCTTTGATAAACTTGTCTGGTAAAACTATAAGCAGCTTTGATGGACTCCTTGATCGAATTGGATTCAAAACCCTTCTTTTGTATATCATTTGCTGAGGTACCATTTCCCTTGCCTCCAATCACTATATCGGTAGACCTTTGGATAATGGGAGGGGGGATAATCACATAAAAATCAACTTGTTTGGTGGCTTCTTTAGCTTCGTTCAGCTTTTTTAATTGCTCATTGAGTTCAGCAGTCACCTGAGCACCAAAAGTACGCTGATTGGTAATTTCAAACTTACCATCTATCACATAGTTTTGGTCAATCGTGGGCAGGTAGGCATTACGCGCAATTTGTTGATTGAGCAAAATAACCATTTGCTCTACGCGTTTATTGTCTTTATATTTGGCAACATAGGTAGTGTCGGTGGCTTGTAGACCAAAAGAAATGGCGAGCAGAATAATTGCAAGTATTCCAGTAAGTTTTTTACGCATGATTTTCCAATGTTTTTAGTCCTTTTTGTAAATTACACGAATACGTTCGTCAATTTTTTCGTGGATAAATTTCCGAATAAACACCTTAAGTGCCTCTATTCCATCTCCCTCCATAAATTTTTGAATCAGTCCTTGTCCCAACGACTCAATGTCTTTTTGAATATTGCCTTTGAGGGTTTCCAGTAATTGGCCTCCGCTCATTTTTGTAAGCGTGTCAAATTTAAAAAGTTCTATTTTAAGCTTGCTCACTACAGAAACCAACTTGTCTCTGGCTTTTGCCCAGCGAGCCATTGCACCATTTTTTGTCCGTTGCCTCCACTCCTCCTCTGAAACTTCTACCTGCTTGGGGACTTCATAAAAATAGATGACCGCTACCGCACCAGTATCGACCTCCTCTTTGGGTTTTGGTAAACTCATAGCAGCCCGTTTGCGCTGTATCTCTTCAATGGCTACTGCCATTTCTTTCTTCTGAGTTGCTTGCTCAGTCTGACTCTTCTTAATTGTTTTTTTACTCTTACCCTTTAGCTCCTGTACTATTTCTTTGATAATGTCTTTGAGGCTGGCAAAGAGTTTTTGCAAACGGTTACCAATGATTTTGGTCGCTGCCTTGATCACCTTCCCACTGCCATCTTTCAACTTTTTTAACCCTTCTGTTACCTTGCCTTTATCCATTGCCTCCTTCCCCTCCTCAATCGCCTTTTTACCAATCTGGATCGTTTCCAGTAACTCGGCTTTGTCGGGGCCATTGTAGTTTTTTACCCACTGTTCTACTTTTTTGAGTACCTGGTCTATTTTGCCCATTGCCTGGTCTATCTTGTCCAGCCCTCTTTCTATCTCGTCAAATAAATTGTTGATTTCGCCCGTAAAGCTCAGGTACTGGTCGCGCCACTCGTCGGGTATGATTTGGGTACCTGCCCCAGTGGTCGTCAATTCCCCATCAATGAGGCGTTTGTCGGTGTTGATCTTGATGCGGTCGAACCGGGCAAATACCCTGGCTCCCTGAAAATAATTGATGTGGGTATAGGCTCGCCCGGAAAACCAACCTCCCCCCAGGGGTTTGACTTCTACCAGGGTAAATTCAAAGTCGGCTGCCATTATTTTGTCGCCTACTCGCAAATTTGAGATAGGAGTTTGATTGCTGAGGTCTACCACCAAGGGTTTGCCGCATTGTACTCCGGTGGGCTTGGGGGTGGGCATTCTAAAATCTACGGTGGCGGTTTCTTCGCTGCCAAAGGCATTGCAGTTGGCGGTAAGTTTGAACGAATAGGACACTCCGGGTTCCATATCGTTGATTTGGGTGCGGTTGGAAAGGGCACGTTTGGTGTACCATTTGTAGGCATCGCCTTCGCGCTTGAAGTGTAGGGTATAACCTGTGTGGTCGGGCAGGGCATCCCAGTCGAGTTGTACCTGGTAGGGATTGAGGGCAGTTGCCTTTAAGCGAATCGGGATGGGGCAGGGTTTGCCATAACGAAATACTCGAATCTGACTCACACCGTCGTTGATAAACAAGGTTCTGCCCTGGGGGTCGCGCGCCTGGATGCGAATGGCGTACCATTTGCCCAAGCCCAGGGCAGGTTCGGCTTGCATGCCATAGTTGTAAGTCAGGCTAGTTGTGCTGGCACGAAATATTTCGGGACCCAGGCAATTGAATATTTCGCCTTGAGATATTCGGCTGGCGGCTTGGTTATTTGCGTTTATATTCGCATATTGGTTTTGACAATCGGGGCGTAGCTCGTTCAATACTAATTCATACTCAGGATTGAAAGGAGTGTTGGCGGGTCTTGTCCAACTGATCGGAATGGGTTTTAAGCTTTGATTGCTTCGATTGGTCTGACTCATCATTAGCGGAAAATTCAGAATGGGTGGCTGCAAAGCAAATACCCTCAGTGTTTTTTGCGACAGAATGTCTACATTAGACACCAAGACATTGGCTCTAAATCTATCCACGAATGAGAAGGACAACCTATAGATACCATCAGGAATACGCCTCGTTCTCAAATACTGTTGCCTACTTAGCCCCACAAACTCTAAATGTTCCTGTTTAAAATATTCGCCCAATTCTACACCGCTGAGGGTCTGGCTAGGTCCCAGGTCGAGCAAAGGTCGATAATTGTCCCTGGTTTGTATGACAATTCCCCGCCCATCCACGCTTTCCAATTTGATTCGTAAATAGCCAGAATAAGAAGTTAAACCGTTTAAAATCATGGTCAATTGAAGCGAGTGGCTGTATCCGAAGTTTGAGAGGTAGGGCGACACTGGTCTCGCTACGGTAGCGATGAGCTTGACACTGTAATTTTGCTGGGCGGTGGTATAACCACTCGCTCCTAAGAGCAAAGCTCCCGCAATAATAAGGCACTTGAATAAATGGATACGCATGACCTTGGTTTGGTTTAAGTAGTTGGTTTTGAGCTTTAGCCGTTAGCTTTTTTGTTCTTGGCTTTTGGGCTCCGTTGAATTTTAGCTGTTGGCTTTTGTTTGTCTTGGCTATTGACTGAAAGGCTATCGATTAGATATACCCATCTCAGTGGTGGTTTTGGACACTTTTAACAAAAAATATTTTGAAAATGTGGAAAGGCAGGCATTATTTCTTCAAAAATAGTCATTTTAAGTAGATTTACCCCACTGATTTGCCCTTGAAACTGTCGGGGTAAGGTTTAGTTGGTTTTCTTAATTTTGGGGGGATTCCAGACAAAACCGATACTATTCAGTAAATTTATTTTGACGGTGGATAAAATTCCTTTTTTAAAACAAGCCCTTTGGTGATCAACCCAATGACTTAGACCTTTTTGCCTGGGTTGTTTTTTAGATAGCCTGAAATGTCCGTGCTCTTCGTTGAATGCCTTGAGTGCTTCAAAGCTTTGTTTCCAGGCCGCCCCCACTGGAATCGCTCCGCCACTTTGCACCCATAGGAGATAGAGTAGAGGTAAAAAATGATGTAGGATTGCCAGAGGTTATACTAAATAAAGGGCACAAAAAAACCCTTACTCTTTTTTAGAGAACAAGGGCTTGGATTTCTATATAGACGTTGCATTACTGCAACGAAAATGTCAATGCTTATCGGATACGTTTAACGTCTACTGCATTTAATCCTTTTCTACCTTCCTGTAAGTCAAATTCTACTTCATCACCTTCACGGATGTCGTCTAAAAGACCTGAAACGTGAGTGAAATATTCTTTATTTGACTCATTATCGGTAATGAATCCAAATCCTTTAGATTCATTGAAAAATTTTACTGTTCCTGTATTCATTATAATAATTTTGTAATAAAGTATAAAGGTAAGTGATTAAAAGTTCTTATGATAGTTTCAGGCAACTTATTTTTACAATTATTCTCTCAAAAAGAGCTTTACATTCACTAAGTCACTATGTATCAATGCTTTAAAACATTAAATAATTTTTTATTCACTCTCTAAAAAATAATCACCAACTCCCCCAGCTAAGCACCAAACACCTTGCGGTAAACTGGCTTACGATATAAAAACTGTAGGTACAGTGCCGGATACATCAAATAATCGAATAAGAAAAAAGGAGTCTTAAAAGTAATATCATCTACAATGTGTGTTTGTTGCCCATGCTTTACTATGCGATGGTGGTGTTTCCAGTATTTCAGGAAAAACGGTAATTTTACTCCTTCATCTACAAACGATACTTCCTCCTCGTTGTCTTGGTAATCGGTAATAAGGCTCTCCCAGGTTTGTTTGAAAAAAATAAAATTTAGGCGCAAAGCCACCCTATCGTCTACCTTACATCCGTCAAATCTTAATAGTTTTACTGGAGGAAAAGGGGGCGAAAGTTTTACAAACAAGTCCTGGTCAAACCCAGCAAATACTTGTTTATAAGGCTGTTTTACCAAAGTACTGATTTTAAGTCGCATAATTTTAATCTGTTTGCCAGCTTTTTATTTGGTAAACCAACTCTGTAAGACAATTGTTTTTTGGAGCTAATGCACATAACTGCCCGCATTTATATCTATAGTACACCCAGTAGCATGGTCTGATAAACCACTGGCAAGCAACACTATAGTAGGTGCCAGGTCGGTAGGCTTGGTCAGGCGGTCAAGCGCCACTCCTTGCATGGCATACTCCATCCCGTACTCATCTATAAAGTCTTGAGCCATTTCGGTGGCGGTAAAACCTGGTGCAATCACAAAAGAAGTAATGCCCTGTTTGCCATACGCCCTGGCTATAGAACGGCTCAGAGCAACCATGCCAGCTTTAGATGCGGCATACCCCATATAGTCGGCAGTGTCGCCCCGAAAAGCCGCCCGAGAAGCAATATGAATAAGGCGCCCACCGCTGCCTTGCTGAAAATGTTTGATGGCAAGCCGCGATAAAATAGCTGCTGCTGTTAGGTTTACCTGCATGGTTTGGTTCCAGTCTTGCACCCATTGTTCATGAGTGGCGTCCAGCGATGACTGAATGGCAATACCCGCATTATTTACCAATACATCTACCCCACCAAAGGCGGCTACCACATCGGTAAACAATTGTTGGCAAGCAACATCATTGTTTAAATCTGCCCTAAAAACCTGCGCTCCATTGCCCGCAGCGTTTGCTACTTCTTGAGCTTTTTCGGCATTGCGTCCATAATGTACGGCAACCCTTGCCCCCGATTTACCCAATTGCTGGGATATGGCAGCACCTATGCCCCGACTGGCTCCAGTCACCAGTATGTTTTTTCCTTGTAGACTAATTTCCATAGATCAATTTTAGCCAATTTTGTTTTTTAATTCAAATAATCGGGTGGAATGGTGAGTGCTTTTATTGATGGGTAAGCACTTAAAATACCACTATATGCTGAGCTACAATCATTCAAAGTCAGCAAAACCTACATTTTAAGTCCCATAATGGTAATGTCATCGCGTTGTTCTACACCATCTTGGTGGGTTTCCAGGTTTTGCTCCAGTAGCCGTTTTTGGTTTTCCATGGTTTCGGGGTGAATACTCTCCAGCAACTGGATCAACCTCCGCTTACCAAAACTACGGCGTCGGGGGTTGGGCGTATCTGCGTAACCATCGGTGCTCAAATACAGCAAATCATTTTCCTTCAACACCAGTTGATGCTGGGTAAAATGTTTAACATCGCCCCCACGCCAACCAGCTATCGACTTTCGATCGCCCTTGATTTCACCAAACTGGCCATTGGTTACATAGAACAGTGGGCGCTTGGCACCCGAAAAAATAAGTATGGTGCTTGTGTCTTGTGGCTCCAGACGACACAAACACAAGTCCATTCCGTCAGAATTGTCTGTTTCGCGTTGTCGCAAGGCTTTTTCTACCCCCAGGTGTAAGGCATTCATTATATCGCTGGGCTCAAATATTCGTTTTTCATTGATAATTTCATTCAATAAAGTGTTGCCTACCATACTCATAAAAGCCCCTGGTACTCCGTGCCCGGTACAGTCAAGCACGACGATAAAAGTATAGCCATCTACCTTGCTCAACCAATAAAAGTCGCCCGAAACCACATCTTTGGGAACAAAAAGCACGAAATGATCTTGAAAACACTCTCCCAGGTCTTTGCCAGAAGGCAAAATAGCCGTTTGAATATGCTTGGCATAACGAATACTGTCCATGATCTTCATATTGGTTACCTTTACGTCGGTAAGTGCGTTGTTGAGGTCATTGGTACGCTCTACTACTTTTTGCTCCAGGTTGTCATACAACAAGGCATTTTCAATAGAAATGGCCATTTGGGTAGAGAGCATTTTCAGCAAACGAATCCGATCATCGCTAAATGCCTGATTGGTGAGGTTGTTTTCAAGGTAAAACACACATATCAAGGTTTCTTTTCTTGATACCGAAAAGCATAAAACCGATTTGGGGTGGTGCTGTTGTATGTATTCATCGCGCGAAAACTCTTCAATTTGAGAGGCATCGTCAAGCACCAGGTATTTTTGAGTACGCGAAATATAATTAATAATGCTTTGGGGCACTTTCAGGCTTTCTTCTAACGGTTCGGGGGTTTCAAGCATTTTTATCTCTTTCGAATCTCCCTCACCCACTACCTTTAGCTGGTCATTTTCTACATTAATTAATACGCCTTTTTGCGCTCCGGCATTTTCAATCACAATTTGCAACATCTTGCTTATCAAGTGATTAATGCGTACTTCTTCGGCCAGGGTTTGCGACGCCTTCATGATAGAGGCAAGGTCTAAGGCCGATGCTGTATCCTTGGTAGCCTGATGGGTGTCGTGGTTTGGTGTAGCGGCTTTGCCCCGCAAGTTGCCCCGGCTTCGGAACGCTTCTTTTGGTAACACCTCGTCTCCATACCGGGCACGTAGCCAAGCCAGTTTAGCCCGTCCTCCCCACTTCTTGTAACCCCTATATGCTTGCTTGAGGTGACTTTTGGCATACCTGAGCTTGTTTTTATCGTACCAAAAAACTGCCAGCAACTCGTTTGCCAATGCCTCAAGGTGGGTAAATTTCTGTTCTTTGGCTTGCTCAATGGCTTCAAGGTAAAAGTCCAGTGCATCGAAGCCATTGCTAGTCACCCGAATTTGTTCAGCGGTCACCAATAAGTATAAATGTTGGTAGTTTTCCGGGCAGCTATCCGCCCATACCTTCATTTGTTGTTGGTTTATTTTTACCCTGGCAAGGGCTATCTCTTTTTGGCTTTGGTCGGTTTGGGCAAGCATGGCAAGGGTGGTCATACTATGGTAAAAGTTGTATACAGGCTCTACATAAGATCCCGTACTGCCTGGCATTACTTCGTCAGCAATCGGCAACAGCTCCTGGGCTTTTTGAGGCTTACCCAAAAGGTAGTAAGTCATTATTTTTAACAAGTAAAAATGCGACAAAGAGAACAAGTTGGCTTCAAAAGCTTTTACAAAAGCAGCTTCTTCAAAACCTTTACTGTCAAAACTTGCGGTTTCGGGGGTTTTGCCTTGCATGCAACGCACCATTTGCCGAATGGCAATGCTCATTTCACGACAAGTGTAATCGGCCTTTTTGCGTAAAAAATCAGTATAATTATTGGCTTCGTTGTGCACTTGGTCTAGTGGGTGCCCATGCAACAAACTGTACATCAGGTAGCGCGACGCAGAATACCCTGTATGTATGTGGTCGCCCCCTTCCAGGCTCCTCTGAAAACCTTCTTTAAACACCTCAAGGCTGCGTTGTAGGGGTTGCCCCCAATGCGACACAAAATTACCAAAAACAAAGTGCACGGCTCCTTTCATGGTCATTGCATTGGGTTGGTTTGCCAACTCCATAGCCGTTTGTCCAAAACGAAACGAGGCAGGGTAATCGTGTAACATTGCTCCTTGCAAAATGGCAAACATTGCATAGCCGTACGCCGCAAATGGGGTATTACCGTATTTAAACGAGGTTTCTACCATGGTAGTAATCACCAATGCCACCAGCCTTTGGTCGGTTTGGTAAGCCGGAAGCACGCTTTTTACCAATATATTCATCAAAGCAAGTTTTTCCTGGTCTTCCATTGAGGGCAAGCTTCCTAAAGCTTCTATGCTTTTGTCCTGAAGAAACTCCTGAATAAACCTGAGTTTTTGCTGTACCTTTACCATCAGCTTGGCGGGACTGTCGGGAATGGGCTCATCCAATATACCTACCACTTGTCTACAGTACATGACCGCCTCGGTCATGTTGCCCAGGTTGGTATACAACAAAATCATCGTTTCATATATTTTTGCCAAGTCGAGGGGTTCATCGGTGTTCTCCACAATGTACGTATGCAAGGCAAAGGCTGCATCAAAGTTAGTATTGAGGTATTCGCATTCTGCTTTTTCCAGGTGTATGTCGCAAGTAAGGCGATACACGTTCTGCCAGGCATTTTGAGGTAAGAGTTCCAAGGCTACAGCCAAATAGTCGACAGCTGTTTGATAAGCAGTAGCTTCTTTAGCTTTTTGGGCAGCAAACAAGTTGAGTTTTGCCAAGGCTATTTTTTCATTGCCATCGGGCAGCACATCCGTGCTCAGGTTGAGGTGCCCCACCACATCAAATATGTGCTCTTCCAAAGCTTCTTCTGCCAGATTTTTTAGGAGCAGTTGTCCAATTTCGTAATGAATACGCTTTTTTTCTTCGTCTTCTATCAACGAATAGGCTGCCTGTTGTACCCTATCATGCAAAAAGCGAAACTGGCAATTAATTTTTTGTGCATCCTCATTGTCAAGTTCTCCGTTGAGCAATAAATTGTAGTGGTTATCGAGCGGTAAAATTAGCCCTTCAGCAATGGCGCTCCATAAATCTTGTAAAGTTTGGGTAGGTAATTTTTTATAAATCAGCGAAAGCGTATGCAAAGAAAAGTGATCGCCTATAGAGGCGGCAAGCCTCAAAATATGACGGGTTTCGGGCAAAAGCCGCTGTATTTTACCTGCCATCAGGTCTACTACATTGTCAGTAATGTTTTTGGCTTCTATTTGGGCAATGTCCCACCCCCAAACCTCATCGGCATCTTCAGCATTGAACCACAACAGTTTTTCTTCATAAAGTGAGGTTAAAAACTGGCGCACAAAAAACGCATTACCCAAAGTTTTGCTATATACCAGTTCGGTCAGCGACTCGGTAGCCTCTGGAGTACTGTGCAATGTGTCGGAAATTAATTGACGCACGTCTTTTTTAGACAAGTTCTGTAACGTAATGCGGCTTACCACAGCATCGGTTTGGGCAATGTCTTCCAGCGCCATAAACAGGGGGTGTTGTTCGTATACCTCATTGTCGCGGTAGGCACCTATTACCAGCAAATATTGATTTTCTACATCCTCCATCAACACTTTCAGCAAATTCAACGACGCCAAGTCTGCCCAATGCAAATCGTCAATAAACATCACCAAAGGGTGCTCTTGGCGACTGATCACGCGTAAAAACTGTTGGAAAACCATTTGGAAGCGGTGTTGACTTTCGGCAGCCCCTAAAGCAGGCAATGGGGGTTGTTGTCCAATAATGAGTTCGAGCGATGGCAACACATCTATGAGTACTTGTCCATTGGTGCCAATGACTGCGAGTATATTTTGTCTCCATTGATCAAGCACTTGGGCACTCTCAGTGAGCAATTGCCTAATAAAGCTTTTAAGTGCCTGATGAATGGCATAATAAGGGATATTACGCTGAAACTGATCGTATTTGCCACTGATAAAGTAGCCTTGGTTTTCAATCAATAGCTTATGTACCTGATTAATCAATGCCGATTTACCCACACCCGAATACCCCGTAACCAACATAAGCTCGGTAGCCCCACTGCCAATGCGCTCTACTGCCTCTATCAAAAGTTGTTCTTCGTGTGACCTGCCATAGAGCTTTCCGGGGATTTGAAACAAACGCGAAAAGTTTTGTTGTGCTATATCAAATGCCTCCACCTTTCCGGTATTCACCCATTGTGTCCGGCATTTTTGCAGGTCGGTTTCCAGTATATATGCCGACTGATAGCGATTTTCGGCGTTTTTCTGCATAAGTTTCATGACTATGTCAGACAATACCACAGGAATCTCAGGGTTGAGCAAATGGGGAGGTTCAGCAATTTGGGCAATGTGACAGTGTACTAACTCCAGCGAGTTTTTAGTTTCGAAGGGCAGCCGTCCAGTCAATGTTTCGTAAAAAGTAACCCCCAACGAGTACAAGTCTGTACGGTAATCTACTACCCGGTTCATTCGTCCGGTTTGCTCTGGCGACACATACGCCAGGGTACCTTCCAATTGGTCGGGGTTGCCTATGTATTGTTGGTTGTAGTTGATCCTTGACGAAATACCAAAGTCAATGATGCGGGTTTCTCTGGTAACAGGGTTTACCAGTATATTGGCAGGACTTATATCTTTATGAATAACGTATTGCTCATGTATTTTGCCCAATGTGTGGCTTACCCCAATGGCTATGTCCAAGAAATCGCTTAAAGTTTCGGTGGTTAACGGCGCCATACTAGTAATTTTACTCCCATTGAAGTAATTCATTGCAAACGAGGGCTTGCCAGCTAGTGCGTCCTTGTCGTGTGCCCTGAGCACCCCCTTGATATTGAGAGATTTTAGTATTTCGTATTCATTGTACAATCGGGTGATTTGAGGTGGGGTTAGAAATTCTTCTTTAAGGGTTTTGATTGCCACAGGCGACAAATCTCCTTGTTCGCGCAAGTAAATCAAAGATTTATTGCCTTCATAGATCAACTTCATTCTAGTAGATTTCGTCTGGGTTGGCTCCATACTTTAGTGCAATTATTTTTTACAAATCGTGATTGTGTTGCTTCTGTTCGTAATTCAATCAAGATATTAAAGCCTGCTATTCAGGTGCAAGATTGGGTATAAGTGGTAGGGTTATGCGCTTGTTCTAAACATGTGATTAAAAATGATGCTGTAACAACAGCATTCTCAACATACATATAAACAGCAAAGTGATACCACTGGTCAGGGCTTAAGCTTCTGTTGGTTAAGATAATAAGTTAAAAGGAAACTACACATTTTTCTAATCAAATTTCTTGCAGAAAGTAGAGCGGACGTTGATATTTAACTTTGGCTGATTGTTTTATTTAATTAAGTCCTGATCAGGCGTACAAAGTTAAAACCAAGCAACTTTTGCCCAAAATATCAGCCCTGGACATTCAATTAAAAAAGCACAAATTTACTACCTTCGCCAAGTCTTGGGAATGGCGCCAAAGATGGAATACCTGGATAAAAAGAGCTACAAGATTATAAGTAGTAATACTAATAACCATCTGGCTTTTTAATAGGTTATCTGTAAACTATTGGTACAACAACAAAATCATACAAATGCTCAAAATAGCCTGGTCTGATATATACGCCCACCACTTACCTCCAGGGCACCGTTTCCCTATGGAGAAATATAACCTCTTGCCCGAACAATTGCTCTACGAGGGCATCGCAGAGCCTGACAGTTTTTTTGCCCCCCTGCCAGTAGCCGAAGAGTGGATATTAAAAGCCCATGACCCAGTTTATTGGCAACGCCTCAAAAACCTGGAGCTAAGCCATAAAGAAGCCCGACGCACTGGTTTTCCATTATCGGCTGGTTTGGTACACCGCGAAATAGTCATTGCTCAGGGTACTATCGACTGTGCTTTGTATGCCTTAGAGCTGGGGGTATCTTTAAATATTGCCGGAGGTACTCACCACGCCTTTACTGACCGGGGGGAAGGTTTTTGTTTGTTGAACGACATTGCCATTGCGGCACACTACCTGCTCGACAAACAACTGGCAACCAAGGTATTGGTAATAGACCTGGATGTACACCAAGGCAATGGTACTGCTGAAATTTTCCAATACGACAACCGGGTATTTACATTTAGCATGCACGGCGCAAAAAACTACCCTCTACGCAAAGAAATATCTGACCTGGACATTGCCCTGCCCGATGGTGCCAACGATATGACTTACTTGACTACTTTGCGTAAAACATTGCCTGGCCTGGTGGCCGAGGTCAAACCCGATTTTGTGTTTTTCCAGTCAGGGGTAGACGTACTTGCCACTGATAAACTAGGCAGGTTGGGGATGAGCATTGACGGCTGTCGTCAACGTGACCAAATAGTATTTGATTTGTGCAAGCAACACCAATTACCCATAGCGGTGAGTATGGGTGGGGGCTATTCACCCAAAATAGCTGATATTGTCAATGCGCACACCAATACTTACCGTTTGGCACAAGAAATATTTTTTTAGGTTGCCAAGGCTTTAAGTTTGTTGGCTTGCGGCAATACGTTTAGCGTAAGGTAATAGAAACAGGGTCAAAAAGCTAACTTTGAGTCATACATAGGTTATTTAAAAGATAATTCTTACTTTAAATAAATTCTTTATCAGATATATAGCACAAACCAAATATGCGCATGAGTCACACTCAAAAAAAAACACCCCAACTACCACAAGAAATTGTACAGCAAGTAGCCGAAACCAGGCACCCCTCTAAGGGAACAAATCAGTTAACACCTACTACAAACAATCCCGCTATACAAGCGAAACAACGTCCAATACAACGTAAAAACTCAAATAATGCTTATGCCAGCAAAGAAGGGCAAAAGCCACCTATACAAGCAAAACAAGAGCCTATAAAAAGAAGGCAAAATAATAATAAAGAGACACAAGTAAAGAAGAACGTGGGACAACTCATGGGAACAGATGTGTCGGATACCAAAGTACACTATAACTCAAGCAAACCTGCACAACTGCAGGCCGAAGCCACTGCTCAAGGCAACCAGGTACACTTGGCACCTGGCAAAGAAAAGCACCTGGGACATGAGCTTACCCATGTAGCCCAACAAAAACAGGGCATTGTAAAACCTACAGTGCAAGCCAACAATGGAACCAGCATCAATAACGACCCTCGCCTGGAAAAACAAGCCGATGACATAGGGGCTAAAGCTTTGCAAATGAAATCGAACAATACAGATGACACACGCTCTACTACCAATAGTACCAATACAAGTACAAGCAACAATCAATCGTCTCCGGTACAACTGTATGCGGCGGGTACTTATATTACAAAGGAAGATGCCAACCTACGCGATGACGACAAAAAAGAAAAGATCACAGGATTGAACAAAGGAGAGGTCATCCGAGTGGCACCCAACGCGCGTGAATTAAAGTTTACCACTGGTTTCATTTTTGGCTCCAAAAACCACGTGTGGGTTACCGATAGTCAGGGTAATAGAGGTTGGATCAGAGAGTCGGCCATTGGCGGCAAAGAAACCACCCGTTTGGTAGATGACTATACCCAAAATGCTGTACGAGACACTATGCGAAATGTACCAAGAGGCGGGATGAGGAGAGGTTTTACCCCTCCTGATGTACAAAAGCATCAACGGTCTAACCCCAGAATTAAAAATATAGTAAGAGGCATAGACATTTCACAAAGCGCTACAGCGGTAGTCACTAAACTTTTAAATAACATTAATCAAACAGGCTATTTCACCTACAATGGCACGCATCACAGTGCCTTGAACTTTCTTTCGGGACAAAACAATGGAGGAGACTGCCGTACACTATCAGAATCTATTCGTACCATTATGGTTGATATATTTGGCTTCACAAATATCAACATAAAAAGCAAAGATAATGCATTTAGGGTAAACAATACCAAGCCATTATTTGATGGTACCACACCCAACCGCAACGACCACTGGGAATTTGACAACCACTACTGGCTTGATGTAAACGGTACAGAGATGGATGTGTTATTTAATGCCCATTTAGATAAAAGTGATTGGGTTGACATTACCTAACCAGCAAAAAGACAGCAATTTTATTACAAGCACACAAATAAGTAGCTTTGCGAATACCTGAACTCGATTGAACAAAAAAAAGCGGAGTATTGGTTAAAAATACTCCGCTTTGTAATATGATCCCAAGGATTTAAAAACCGTGTCTCTAACCCTCTGGCTCCAGTTTATCTAACTTTTCCATGAGCGCTGCTGCAGCTTCGGCTTGTTCGGTAGTATAGCCACCTTGCTGCAACGCATTGGTGAGGCTTGTTGCCGAAGTAATTTCAGGGAAAAACTCTAGCAAAGTCACGCTTGCTTTGTTCGCGCTTACCCCAATTGCACGCAAGGCGTCTACAATATCGCGCTGGCTACTTTGTGCCTGTTGCAATTGCCCGGCTACTTCTTTGATGTCAAGCAATGACAACAACACTGACGACAACGAATAACGAGCTCCCTTGAGCGCGTCTATCATCTCGTTGGTTTCTATGGTAGTCCACAAATACCTCATAGCAAGCGCGGCATCCTGGGCATTAAAATAGTTCATTTTAAGTGCTGTAGCAAGGTTCTCTGCCTTGAAGTCGTCAAAGGTACGAGGCAAAACAGTGCTAATGGTAAGAAAATCTTTTTTGAGCGTTTTCAAAGCCTTTACCACCTTAGAAGGCAAGTGTTCGGCAAGTACCGAACTAGTAAAGGCGTGTTTTACTCCTTGAGCAATGTCTACCATTTCGTAATTGGCTTTTTGCATAGCCACCGCCAACGTATCGCAAGTAAGTTTGCGCTGCGACAACTGATATACAGACTTGGCAAGTGCTTCTACGTCGCACGTGTCCTTGAGCGCATGTACATAAAAATCTATTTGCTCGTTGGTGGGTATATCAGTAAAATGCATTGTTAAGGCAGCGGTGATGGCAGGCAATTCATACCCAGCACCATTCATAGCTTCTACCATTCCTGCGGCAACCATTTTGGGGTCTTTTCCAATCAAGGTTTTGCTCAGCGAGGTTTTAAGCATAGTGGCTACCTCTATGGGGTCGTCCTTGTACGACTTTAGCATTTTGGCAAGCTGCGTGGTACTCATATCGGCACTTCCCTCAAGCAATGCCTCCATAATTTCTTCACTGGTAAAATATGCCTCACCCTCCTTAGATTTGAGCGACCCAAGTAATGCAATCAACTCCTTTACTTCTTCATAGGTAGAGTCAATCGATACAATCCCTTGTCTAATCGCATTGATGTCATCAAAACGGGTTTGTTCTTTCAGTATTTGTGCAGTTTCGGCAACTGTATGCAAATAAGGCGGGTGTACCAACACCCAGGCAATAGTAGTTACTGGTGCGCCCATTTTGCTTAGACTATGGGCTGCGTTTGCCCCATCCAGGCGATGCATTGCCGGAAAATCATCATCTTCTACAATGCTTACATAAGGCAAGTCTTGTTCGCTATCTTGCCCTGCCTGAGGCAACAAAAACTTAAAGGGGTAAAAGGTTTCGTAAATATGACCATGCCATTTACCCTGTAAACCCAACGAAGGTAACTCGTCTGCTTCCAGCCGGGCCTTTAACTGCACTTCTTCAAATAGCCCCAGTCCCTCAAGGCGAATATCGCCACAGTTTCCATCTATGAGCAGGGCATTTTCGGCAAAACTATAGGCGACACTAAAGTTTCTCAGTGTTTGTTGTTGCAGGCTTTCACTTATGTCAGCCTTGTCAAATAGTTTACTCAATACATCGCCCAATTGAGCAGCTTGGGGTTGCCATAAAATGGCCGTATGCATAGGTTCAGAAGCACTCAGTGGCAGTTCTAAAGTGGTTTGTTCCCCAAATATTTTGATTGGTGCCATAATCTTTGCTTCTGCCCCTTCTAGCGTTGCCACAATGTGTAATTCAAAAGCAGACAAGTGCAAAGGCACAGGTTCAGCGGTAAGCTGCCAACCTTCCCAATCTTCTGTATTGGTAATAATCATTCTGAAACAAGGCGTACCACTTGCCTGACTGTAGGTAATATCTTTGAGTATTACATTGTGCTCCAGCGAAGCAATTTCTTTGGGTAAGGCATTGACCAGCGCGGGGGCTGCCAATGCTACCATTTCCTGTAGCGAGGGTTGTTCCAGTATTGAGTCCAGGCGAATGCTGTGGGTGTCGACTTCAAAAGGCACGGGCATACTAAGCGAAACCGCCCCTGTGCCTATGGGCAAATTGCCAAACAATCTAAAGTCAAACTCGCTTTGCAAATCGTTGGTACTTCTGAAAATACGCAGTCCGGCGTGGTCTATCCAAATATTTGTATCTTTAATGAGTTGCCAGCCTTCCCAGTTTTGACTCGTACTCACTTCCATAATGAAAGTTTTTTCAGGAATATCAGCATTGTCTTCCAGGTACAACAACTGAAAATTTTGAATCTCCAGGTCACTCTCAGTCTCTAGGTGTTGCAACGCATCAGGCAAGCGGTGTTCCCAATCAGGATTTGCCAACGCCAGCAGGTCGCTAAACTGAGGAGTAGAGAGCGCTTCGTTGAAATGTACCAGCGAAAACAAATAGTTTTTCTCGTCAAACGGAAGGGCGAAAATCAAAGGAAAGAAAATCTTCTTGCCCAAGTCAAACTCGCCAGACAAATGACCACTGATCTCTTCGCCGCTTTGCTTGCTAATACTTAACTCAAAGTTTTGTAAGCCAAACGAAACCACTGTGGGTAAAAACTCATCGGTAGTCCAGCCTGGTTTAGACTCTACCAACAAGTTAAAGGCTTTGTCCAGTCCCAGGTTTATTTCCAAGTGCTTCAACAACAACCCATTGCTTAATTGAGCAAGACTTTGAGGTATTTCGTTTTTCCAGTGATCGTCAAGGTAGCCAATTAGTTTGGGTAATATTGGCAGTTGATGCTCAAAATTACGGTCTGCATTAAATACCCAATTGCCCTCGGTTCTTTCGGCAATCAATCGAATTTGTGTATCGTCTGATTTTATAAACCCGAAAAAATGCATCTTTACTTTGAGGTCATCCTCCAGCAATACCCGACGAATAGTAAGCCCTACATTTTGCAGTTTTAAGTCTTTATCGTGGGTTACTTCTATTTCCCAAGGGGTTTCAGAATGCCCTGTTACATAAAACTCTCCACTGAGAGGTTCTATGCGCAACTCCAAGCGGGTGATACTAAAATTGGGTAAACTACCTGGCAGTGGCACATCAGACGTCTCACCATAGTCTAATATGAGGTCAGATGCCTCCAGGTTGTGGTCAATTATACAATCGGCTACCAGTTCAAAATCAGGCGCTTGGGCTACAAAAGGCACATAAATACCAGACAGACTCACAAACCCTTCTAACTGAGCCTCTACCTTAAGGTTGGTTTTGTCAAACGGATACTGAGCTGATACCACCCAAAGAGGGCTGTTGATAGAGTAATAAGGTGCCAGGGCTGCCCAATTGCTCAGTTCAAGTTGTATGCGCATAGCCACAATACTACAACTGGACAACATCACCTGCATACTCACTTGTCTCACCGGCATTTCTTCCAGTGTTTCCTGGTGATATTTTTCGGGCAATAAGCTTGTCCATTCGTTGTCGTGCCCTACCCAACCTTTCAACAAAGCTATTACATTTTCCTGCAAATTGGCTTGTAAAGCCTCTGTATTTTTTTGCTTTGGAGTACCAATCATCGACTCTATAGCCTGCATGAGTTCCTCGTCGTTGTCCAGGTTAGGTTCGGTCACACTTTCGCGGTCTTCCAGGTTATTGTCTGCTACCTCATCTTCAGCCTTGCGCCCATCTTCCCTTGTTTCACCCTCTACCTCATTTCTTGTTCTGAGTTCTTCCGATGATAGTTTTTCTTCGGTTTCCTCTTCAGCCTCCTGCCCTTCTTCGGGGGTATGAAGGTCAGGAGTATCAGTATTTTCTTCGGTTGTTTGACCAACCAGAGTACTTACCTCGTATACCAGCTCCAGACTATCCACTTTAGGGTCAGTCAGGCGTGCCGACAAACGCGCATTCGCAAGAAAGTCAGCCTCGGTATACAAACAAACTTCCGCCCTTATCTCAGTAGTTTCGGCTGCTTCCTGGTCTGCCAATACCGTTTGTAATAAAGCTTTTATTGGTAAGGTATCTTCGCCATAGTTGAGCTCAAACTTACTTTCCGTAAACTGAAGTTGAATCACAGGCAAACCATTTTTGATAGCTACTTTACCCGACAAGGGCAAGGCATTGTTTTGCTTACCGTTGAGGTGTTGCACTACCTCCAGCGATTCGTTTAAAGTAGTTTTGGCATAAAAATTCAGCCCTGGTGTAATAGGTACTTGCCACGACGCCTCTAAGTAACCAATCGATGAATAAGTAAATTGAGCATCCTGTAGTTGTAATTCTTTGAAATAGGTGTGCTCAAGGCTGGCAAAACTATCGGCAAAAGTCCAATTACGGGGCATTTGAAAATGCATGGTAGTTTGTACCTCGCCACCTTGGTTCATCAAAATTAATTGAATATTGAGCGATGGCATACCAAACAGCGAAGGGGTAGTACCTGAGAGTAATATTTGTTGACCTTGTTCTTGTAAATCTTTAGGGGTGTGTAGTTCTATTTCGTCTACCCCTAACGATGCCTTCAGTGAGTCATACAAAGCGGTTTCGCCCAAAGTGTAATCATTCAACACATAAAAGCCTTTGTTCTCTTTTTGCTCGCTCAACCGCTGTTTGATAATTTCGAGCTTGTCTTCCAGGTGTTTTACTTTAATCGTGCGTGCTGCGCTCCATTCGCCTTGCATACCCTCGGCAAGCGCGCGTACCTGCACTTCATATATTTTGTCTTTTTCTATGTTTTCGGTAAATGTACAAATGGGTGCGCTTACCTCACGGTTTTCTTCCAATTTTTCGCCCGTAGTGCCATCTTTTATCAGCACTTCATAGTTTTGGGCAAAGTCTACTGCTTCCCAGCTTACCTCAATGCCTCCGTCTGGATTAGTCAGGTTTATCTGGGGCGTTTCCAGATCGTTGGCAACCAATGTAAAAACTTCATAAGGTTCACTCCACTCTCCGGCTTTATCACCTACCATTGAGCGCACCTGTACAGCATAGTTTTTCCCCTTATCAATGCCTGATGCCTTACTTGCTGTAGTGGTGTCTACAGTGAGGTTGGCACCTACTACATTGCCCGATGCTTGGTCTTTGACAATAACCTCATACTTTTTAGCATAAGCCATTGCTTCCCAACTCACTTGAATAGCTTCTTCGGCATAGTCAAGCACTATATTGTTGGGGGGTGTCAGGTCTTCAGTATCAATGGCCACCACTTCACTTGTCTTGCTCCACCCGCCTTGAGCACTGCCTGCAATCGCACGCACCTTTACCTGATATAGTTGGTGCTTTTCAATCTTTTCATTCCATTGCCAGTGGGTACTGTCTGCCATCACTGTAAAACCATTTTCGGTAGAGGTTTCTGACTCACCTTCGGTCAATAGCATTACCTCATAGCTTTGGGCAAACTCTACTACTTGCCATTTGGCACTAATGCCTTCCTCGCTGTATTGCAAAGTCACCTCAGGCGTAGCCAAGTCATTGGCTTCCAGGGTAAATACCTCTACATGTTCGCTCCAGTTGCCTACGGTACGCATGGCCACCGCTCTTACTTTTACACGGTAGTTTTTACCTTTGTCAATGCCATCGTGTACAAACAAAAAGGTTTGCATAAACTTTGTTTTCTGATACACCACCTCATCGGTTTCGGCATCTACAATGTCTATGTCATACCCTTGTGCATACCTTACAGCTTGCCATCGCATTTCTAAATGCCCTTCAGTATACTTTATTTGTACTTCGGGAGGGGGAAGGTCGTCAGGCAACAAGGCAAATACACGTTGTGGTTGGCTCCAGGCGCCCACATAGCCCTGGTCTTTGTCTACTGCCCGTACTTGGGCAATGTATTCTTTACCCCGTTCAATCTTTTCGTGCCTTTCGGCAAACATCCATACCTTGTCGCTGGTGCTCGCCTCGTGTACGCCATTTTGCGAGGGTGTGGGTACTGGGTTGGCACTAATACTAAGACTCGTTTCCTGGGTTCGTCTGGTATAAGATGGGTGGTCTTGTCGCTGGTCTTCCCAGCATTTAAAATCATAAGTAAACACCTCTCCTACACTGTTCCACTGGGCTTCTATGTTGCCTTCTTCGTAACGCAGGCTCAACTCAGGTGGGGTAATATCGAGTGGCATCACCGATGTTTTACACACAGGGCTAATAGTCACTTGCACTACTTCTCCCTCTTCGTAAGCCTCATTACCTACAGTAATTTGTTGGCTCAAAAACAAGGCTTCGTATAATTCGTCAGTGCTAATGTCTTGTGCCCAGCTAAAATCACTGCCTACCAAATCCCTTTCAAGCGCAAGCAATTGGTCGTTTTTTCTAAGCAGTAAAATCAGGTTTCCGACGGGTACAGTTGGTTGCTCCCAGTAAACCTTGATCAGGTTGTTTTGGGCAAAGTACAATAAGTTGGGGTAAAGCTGAGGGGCTGCCTCCAGCTGTAAGTGAAAAGTGTGGGCAAGTGGTACTATTTCTTCACTCATTTTTGGGGCAATGGTTACTTCATAGGTTTTGCCTGCCTCTAGCGGCTTATTTAGCACAAACTCATGTTGGCCGCTGATGGTTTCCTGGACAAAGTGTGATGGGCTTGCTGCCGGAAGGTGTTCTCCCTGCACCAATTGCCCTATCTGAAAATCAAGGTCTTTGATGCTGATATCATAACTATCGACAAAATCAGAAGGTTGCCACTGTATCCACAGTTGATCATTGTCGTACACAAATAGCGGGTTTTTGAGGGCATTGTATATGTTGCTGAATATCTCCTGAAACTTCATGGTAGGCAAGAGATTGTAGGCGCCTGCCTCCGACTTGTTTCGTCCGGTTCTTTTTGCCGATGAGGTATCACGCAAGCGGTAGTTGTTGGCTTGCGGATTGATAAATATAGGTTTGCTCGAACTATTGGTTTTGAAGCCCACCGAGTTGTAATTGAGAAATTGCTTGTTGCTTCGATCATTCTCTAAAAACAAAGTAGAATACATAGGCATTACCCGGTGCATTTCTTCTACATTGTGGGTACGCACCAAATATTCTGACTGAATGATAGAATTGTCTATCATTACGTTTGCCCCTGACGAGATCACAAAAGCATAGTTGCCTCCTACAATGGTGCAATTGCGAAACAAAGGCAACGAATTATTGCGTGCTACCAATGCTGCCCTGCCTATGTCTTCGAGCACAAATACGCAATTCTGAAAACTTGGAATAGAGTCACGGTAAGTGATTACCAGGTCGTCGTTGGTTTGTTGCAGGGTGAGCCCGTAAAAGCCAGTTTGACGCTGGTCATTTTGGGCAAACACAATAGAATCAGTTGGTTTTATTACGGTTTGTGCGATATACTTGGTTTGTCCGGTAAGGTAAGCCAACGATGCAACCAGTACATTTTTGTCGGTAAAATCAATATTTTCCTGATAAGTGCCCGGAGCAAGTAATATTACGCTGTCTTCGTGTGCAGCGTCTATTGCAGCCTGTATTGTACGGAAGTCTTCGGGCACTTTAAGTATCTCAGGGTTTTGGCTCGTTGGCGGAAACTCCACCCCTTTGCCTTCTACCTCTGCCCATACTGTTCCATCGGCTTCTATCGTAATATTGAGCAGACTCCCTTCGGTGTTATAGCCCAAATACTCTGACCATCCTCCATATTCAAGCCTTACTCCAGAGGTAGTATCGCCTCCAGCAGCAAGCCCCGATACACTAGTGATATGAAAATGGGCTGTGTAGCCATTTAGAGGTATTTCTAAAGTACTGGTAATGAGCGTAGCCTTAGGTTCTTCTGCCATAACGGTTACTTCTTCAGCCACCGCAAGGCTTCCTTCATCACTGTTCGTTACCACTTCTTCAGTAGCTGGGTTATTTTCTGCTACTTTGGGAGGGGTGATAAAATCTTTGGTAAAAATCGCGTTTTCAAACGACTTTCCTGCCACCGTTTTATTGTGAGAAGTAATGGACTGCTCATTGTTTAGCTCGTTGCTTACATGCAATACAAAGTTAGACGGGTGAGGTGGACAGTCAAGGTGAACACTTTGTGTGCCAATAGTGGCTTCTATTTCTCCGGTAGTACTCACCCACAAAGTAAGCATGCTATCGGGGGTGTTGTAGGCAAGGTATTTTACTTGGTTGCCGTACTCAAACCTGATGCCTGACTTATGATTAGTCCCGGTTTCTTCGCCCGAAACTGCCTCTATATTGAGGTAAATTAATTGACGGGCAGCTACTGATATAGACAGTTCGGCACGATTAAGTGACCACAGCAATGCCTCAGGCAATTGATTGAAAAAACAATTGCCTGACATAATATTGGTGCTGCTCATACCGCCTTGTGCCCGGTAAAGAATATACCCTATGTCAGGACGGTTTTCTTGTTGGTTGTATACATTCAGCGAAAAGGTAGACGGATGAGGAGGACAGTGTAATTTTATTTTTTGGTTTTGTATGGTGGCTTCTACCGAGCCATCGGGCAATATGGTGAGACAAATAAGGCTGGCTTCGTCGTTGTAATTCAAAGTTTGACTGTTTTGCCCATACTCTAGCCTTACGGCCGACAAATACCCTTTTTGCTGGCTGGGCAATGCAATGATTTTAAGAGGGATTTTAAACTTTTCGTTGATAGAAATTGTCAGGCAAGCTTCTGACAACACCCAAGCTTTTACCTCGCCATGCATGGTATACAAATCGCCTTGGGTAAAGTGCAAGCTATGCGTAGGGTTGCCGGGCAATACTGCCGAGACTGCTTCATACAGTACAGGGTGGTTCGCCATTTGGTTATTGACCGAAAGGGCAAAAGTAGAAGCATGGGGCGGAGGGGCAAACGCCCACACTTGTTGCTCCTCTATTTCGGCGTCTATGCTGCCATTGTGCAACACCGTAAGGGTAAGCAAACTCCCTTCTTGGTTGTAGCCCAGCACTTTTTCGTAGGGGTTACCTTCAAACTTAAGCTTGACTCCAAACTTATAGCCTTGGGGGGCTGCTACTGAGGTAATATTTAAGTATACTACTTGCTTGGGAGCCACCGAAATATTTAAACGGGCGTCTTTCAATACCCAATCTTTTCCGGCATCCAATGCGTGCAGGCTACTTTGAGGTTCTATATGAATGGTTCCTTTTCCTGTTCCGATCAACACAACTTTTTCGCGTGGTGTCTTTTGTTGATTACGGATGTCTATTTTAAAAGCCATAATCTGTCTCCTTTTCTATGTCTGGTATGTTTTAGGTTAATAGGTAAAAATCATACCATAATTTTTGATTGTTCTTTTTAAAGGGTGGTATGCCTTGCTATTAATTCTATCTTACTGTTTTGCAGGTAGTTTATAAATAAGCTTACAATAATCAATACTTTTTGGGTGGGTTCAAAATAGGAGAGAAGTTTTTCTGTGTTTTAATAAATAGCTACCAAGGGTGAGCATTAGGCAACAAGTACTCATATTCAGCACTATGCTGTTTGCTCTGCTCGGTTCATTATAAAGCCCTTAAGCAATCAATAGTCCATAGCGCCTGCAGGGGCAAGCTTCAAGCGACAAGTCGCAAGTCCTTAGATACCGATGAATATCGGTGCTACACCTTGAACTTACCGATTTTATAGGACATTGATTTTTAGCGGTTTATAAAATCGGTAGATGGAAGTCCATAGCTGATTTGAGTAAATGTTCACCTTGTTAAATGCTGTAAACCAGTATTTTATATTAAGATTGTGTACTCACTTTATTTTTAAAAGCGTTTCGGTTTTACGCCTAAACACCCAATTAAATAGTTTTTAAATTCATCAATGACTGATAAACAGCAAACAACTTTGACTAAAATCACTGCGGAGTATTGGCAATACAACCATCAAATAATACTTTGGCTTGTAATTTTCAAATTCGTACACAAATCAAACAGAATATCATATATTTGCTGTACAATCAAGAATGTAAGTTTAATTACAAATACCACTAATGCACTTTTTGGCAATCGATCTTAATCAGGCAGTATTAAAATTTAGCGATGACAATGTAATCTTACTCAAGATATGCCTGGGCATTGTAATGTATGGGGTAGCACTCAATCTACATACCAAAGACTTTAAAGAAATTTTGACCAATCCCCGCTCGGTGGTCATTGGTTTGTTGTCGCAAGTAGTGCTGTTGCCTGCGGCTACATTTGGGCTCATTACCTTGCTCAACCCACACCCCAGCCTTGCCCTGGGGATGATTCTGGTGGCCGCCTGCCCCGGAGGACCTCTGTCTAACTTTATTGCCCACCTATCAGGTGGCAACGCCGAACTATCGGTCAGCCTTACTACCATTACTACCTTGCTGTCGTCGTTTACTACCCCATTCAACTTTGCCTTTTGGGCAAATATGCTGGATATTCAAAGTGCTTCGGGCAAACCCCTGACCATTGATTTTATAGAAATGGTCATTGTTATCTTAGAACTCACCATTATCCCTACCTTTTTGGGAATGCTTACCCGCTACCGTTTCCCTCAGTTTGCCGAAAAAATCACCAAGGCTTTCCGCATTGTTTCGCTCATTATTTTTGTTATTTTTATTGTAGGTGCTTTTGTCGATAACCTGGGTATTTTTGTAAAATATTTGTTCCACTTTCTGGGCTTGGTACTGGCACACAACTTAGTGGCTTTGTTGGTAGGTGGACTCACCGCCAGGGTATTTAGAGTACCAGGGCGCGACTTGCGTACCATTACTATAGAAACGGGTATTCAAAACGGGAGCACAAGTGTGGTATTGACAATGGCTTTTTTTGGCGGCGTAGGCGGAATGGCACTTATTGTGGGTTGGTGGGCTATTTGGGACATGTGCTCTAGCCTGATACTGGCTTTTTATTGGTCAAAAAGACCCGTAAAGACTTAAAAGCCCTGACAAGGTTTTAGGTACAACCTTATAGACAACTAAAAAACCCATAGTACACTCATTTTCAACGAATTACAAACTTATCAGTTAAAAGCCCCGACAGGGGCAAGTCCTTAGATACCGATGAATATCGGTGCTATTTCCTGCATTGAGCTCATCACAGCAAGCTGCCGCGATAAATGTAAATCGGGATTTAGAAATAGATTCGGTTCATAGGGAGCTAACCAATTATAGCATTACTTATTTTCATCGGGTGATGAATTTATTATACCAAGTCTGATTAAAAACCCATACAAACTCACTTGTAGTGGTCTTTTTTGGCAAGATCAAGTTCTTCGCTATCGTTACCTGCTCTCTTGGTCAGCTGCGCTTAAAGGAGGGGACAAGCTTGGTGAGATGTAGACATACAATAGTGTACGGGTAATGGCAACGACTTAAAATTCACAATAACCTCATTTTCAATTATTTACAAGTTTTTTTAATTAGAAATCAGGAATAGTAAAAAAATAAAACCCGGTAGGATTTTTAAAGTATCCTGCCGGGTTTTTGAGCATAGTGTTGATGATTACTCTATTAAAACACAAAATTGCTGGTGCCACGTCCTGCTTCCATTTCGTCTATTTTAGTACCATCTGCTTTATAGCGCTCTATTTTTCCAACCCCTTGAAAAGCTGCCGAATTACCAATATAAATATTCCCATTGGCGGCTACCCCAACCCCATAAAAGTTGTTGCCTTTGATCAAAGAAGTAGTAGGTGCAGCAGTCGCTGTGATATCTAACACAAACACTTCTACATCAGTAGCAGGCCAGGGGGCTGGCGCCAAATAATAAATTTTATCTTTGGCAGGATTGGTAGCCACTTTTTCGTTAAATCCAGCGACTTTAATTCCCGAAATAGTAGCTTCTATCGAATTGTCTGCGGGGTCTATTCTCACCATATTACCACTGGTACATATTGCCCAAATCTTATTGTTGGCATCAAGCACCATACGCGAAGGGCCTTTCGCCACCACAATGGTAGTTTCTACTGCATCGGTAGAGGCATTTACCACCGCAATTTTATCGCTTCCTTCCAACGCTACGTACACTTTGCCATTATAAGCAAGTACCCCTTGAGGCTTGGCCTCTAAAGCAATGGTTTTGGTAATGGTACCAGCGGCCAAATCAATTACTTTCAAAGCAGCGTCTGGATAAGTCACAAAGTCGGTCTTGCCCCATTGCGACACATACCCTTTGTTGCCCACTCCCGCAAAATCAACGGGGTTTACCATCGCAGCATCGGTAATGGTATGTTGTTTTTTAAAATCTTTGGCATTGGCTACAATCACCTTGTCAGCGCTATTTGTTACTATTACCGCGTAGCTATCGTGCACACGCAAAGCTTGGATAATACCACCTACAATTTGTTCATTTTCAGCCTTGAAAATGTTATTGGTGATTTTGTCGTCTGCCGACAAAAAACTTATAGAACCATCTGCATCGCCAAAACTTCCTTCGTTTACAACCAATACTCCTCCCTCATACTTACCCAAAGGAACCGGAGTTTCCTGTTTTTTACAAGCTGTAAAAACTAGGCTGACAGCCAGCAAAATGTAGAAAACAAAATTTGACTTTTTCATACTAACCTTTTTATTTATTATTAATTATAGTTTTAGTTTCTTGGTTACTCTACCCAGCTTTTAACTTCGTTGAGCTCAGCACAGTAAAACTGTAGCTTCGGTTTTTCAAAAGTACCGTCATCGCCTCAGCTCGTGTCTCCACGAGCTGATCGGAACTCTGAAAAACACTATTTACAGGTGCTACGACGAGGCGAAAAAATAGTAGGGTAGAGTATTTCTTGGTAATGAATGTTTAGCTTTTTTACTGGTCTTGTATCAAAGACTTATTGCCCTTGCCCAGAACCTAACTCCCTATCTTATAGCGCAAGCTCAACTGATAATTGCGCCCTGGCATTGCCCGGTTGTTTACGCTCTCGTAGTCTTCGTTGAACATATTATTTACCCTTGCCGACAAGCTCCACCAATGCTTGCCCAGGCGAAAGTTTTTGCCCAAACTTGCATTAAACAAAGTAAACCCCTCGATAAAAGAACTATTGCTGTTTTCTAAGTAGCGCAACCCTGTATGGTTCAAATCTGTTTGAATAAACCAACCCCGGTATTGCCAATGCGCATAAACATTGGAACTATGCAACGGTGTGTACAACAGTTGTTTGCCAATAAAGTCTGCATTATCAGCTTTGGCAATGATAGATTGAGTATAGGCGTAGTTTCCTCCCAGCATTACATAGCCACTGGTTTGTTGCCACTTGAGCCTTAAGCTCCCCTCTACCCCTGTGCCATCTACTTGCGACACATTTTCGGGCGACCATACACTGCCTACCGGTTTCCAAAGTATCCAATCGGTTACCTGCATTTGGTAATAAGTAAGTTCTGCCTGCCAACTAAAGTGCTTGTTTTGTTGGCTATAGGCCAGCCCGGTTTCGCCGCTCCACCCGGTTTCGGGTCTGAGCGTTGGGTTGCCTACCCCACCTGCTCCCTGCCAAAAACGGTCATTGAGCGTAGGTACTCGATAGTTTCTCGAAGCCAAAAGTTTGAAAATCAGGCTTTTGTTGTTTGTTTTATACAAAGCCAACTCCGACCCCAGCGAAGGGGCAAAAGGAGCCACAAAACTAGTCACGTGTGCCTGGCGTACATTGGCGCTCAACTGCCAACGCGGTAATACCTGCCAACGCAACGAACCATAAATGGCGGTGCGGTCTTCGGCAATGTCTCGCCCATAAGCATCTACATTGGTTTTGATGTGGGTCCACTGCGACCCCACCTGGAGACTTAACTTTGTATTGAGTTGTTTCTCATATCTGATAGTGGCTATTCCACGCCTGGTGGCAGTGGTAGAGTTTTCGTTATACAACAAGTAGTCGTCTATATAGCCCAACTTTACATTCAAAAAGCCCACCTTATCATTGAGCACATAATCGGCCACTATACGAGTGTTGGTTTGCTTGATCAAATCATTGCTAAAATTATCGCCACGGGTTGCCTGGGTTTGTTTATCTGAGAAACTATACCAGCCCTGCACCGACACATATTGGTTAGAGGCAATGCGGTAACTCAAGGCTTGCTGAAAACCATAGTTGTATACACTGGCATTTTGCTGAGTACTATTTTCGGTAGGTGAGATACGCACCCTAAAGTCATTGTTGGCAGAGTAACGGTATACCTGACTTACCGATTCAAACTTGCCCGTTCCAACGCTGGCTTTGGCTGCACTAAAGTACTGCCCAAAGCTACCTATGTTTTGTTGAACTTCGGCTTGCCAACCTTTGCGCCAGGTAGGGTCGTTTTGTAAGTGAATACTGCCCCCTATAGCATCGCTGCCATACATGGCGCTTGCCGACCCTGGTTGAATACTCACCTGGTCGATAACAAACATGGGCACCAGGCTAAAATCAGTTTGTCCGTTGCTAAGCGTGTTAATATTGAGTCCGTTCCACAATACCGCCGTATGCCCGGCACCTGTACCTCTAAACGAGGCAGTAGAGAGCATTTCGTTACCATAAGACTTGATATATACTGGCGACTGTTGTTGTAATATGTTTGCCAGAGTAGTATGATTGACTGTAGCCAGCAAAGCACTGTCTAAGCGGTGAACTTTGCTACCAGTGGCGTATTTTTCTATGGGAATACCATAAATGCGCACTTCTTTGAGCACATCGCCACCAATGATTGTATCACTTTGGGCTTGAGCCCGAAACGCTACCAAGGTCAACAGGCAACACCATACCCACTTGAACTTCGACACCTGTCTGTACATGAAAATAAAGAGTAAAATGAATTTTATTGAACAATCACTGTTTTCGCCCGAAACAATGATGCTAGTGCGCCTTTCTAAATATTGATTGCAGGCTTTTTTTGGCAGGTCTCCTGGCTTGCCCAAAATTCAACGCCTTCCCGTTGGAGTTAACAACAGTGGCAGGGGTGATGAATTTGTTTGGTGGCTTACAGTTGCGGGGACAGCTCTCGAATCACACGAGATTCCCTATTAAAACACGCCTCTGAAAAAGAGGAGTGTTACCAAAACTGGTGCAAAGGAACGACTTTTTTTGAAGCAAAAGCAAGTTTTAAGCACTAAAAAGTTTGACTTGATTGATTGTTAACCTGCTTTTTGACTGTAACTGATTATTTTGACTGACGATAAAAGGCCGGGAAATGGCTTGGGGCAGTGATGGTTGAAGTGCTTTGAAGCCTTCGTTTCTTAAATGAAGTTTACTAGGTAAAATTAAAGTGATAACACAAAGGAAGCTTGCCTGTGGGGTAAAAGTTATGAGCTATAGATAGATGCTGCTTCCACCATAGTGGTCATAGTATGAGGGAAACAGCATTGGGTAATGAGCAATGATTAATCTATTTTTTGTACTGAAATATGAAACGGAAGTGTAGCAAAGTCATCTTTGTAGTCTTCGCCTGCTTCAATCATATCCAGGTCGTTTGACTTGGCGTACCAGTGGATGACTACCTCATTGTTTTGTTGGTGGTAAAAATCTTCCAACATTTTTAAAATCTCAAAAAACCTTCGGGAGGTACTGGTATTAAAGTAGTTCATCCGAAAGTTAAAGGTTAGTGATTGACTATTTTGTGCTAAGTAGCCTGACAACCAACTGAGGACTGGCTCAAAAAACTCGAGGGTGTACTCACTGTACGATTCTCCCGCCACCTCAAATACATTTGTGTCTGTATCAAAGCAGATATAAGGGGTATAATTGCCTTCTGGAATAATTAAACTTTTCATCTTTGCCTAATGTTATAATAGTAGGAGCAAGCATTGGATTCATAAAATACAGTGTAAATTTAGGCTGGATATTACATAAATCAAACCAGATTCGATGAACACCACAAAAAGTTCGATAAGGGTTTATTTTTACTTAATTGGCGGCTTTTTGGCAAAAATCACTACTTTTTACCTGGAGGGGAGGATCATAATTAATAAGGAAAGGGGATTTACCAAAACAGTTTTTTTAATACATGGACGGTATACTAAAACCTAGGAGTTAAAGACACTTATGTAAGTTTTGAAGACAAACTCGCTGTTTTTTATTTTAGATAATTCGTATAATAATTAAAAGATAAAAATTAACAAAAAAGACCAAATTAAAACCTCTATGATTACCAACTTGATAGCAATAGTATTTGTTGTATTAGCCATATTGATGGCAATTCCTAAACTTGTGATGTCGTCGCAAAAAGGGCTGAAAACATCTCAGGAAAAAATTAAGAACCTGAAAAGTATTTTGCCCAATAAAAAAGCAGAATAATATCAGAAGCGTCACCTAAAAAATAAAAGTTAGAAGTAAGAAAGAAGACACTTTCTGCTTCTAACTTTTTTTATGTTTTTAGACAAGGACTTATTTTGTTAGTGATGGCTCCAGTTGTTGTTTTCGGTACTATTAGGCGAAAGCCCCAAAACATCACCTTTAGTAGTTACTCCTAAGCCTTGTACGGTACGGTTGGCATAAGCAAAATAGCTTACCACCTGGTTAATTTCCAAAATTTCGCCATCGTCCCAACCAGCTTCCCGCAAGGTATCAATTGTTTCTGATTTTATTTCTTCTGGGTATTGGGTAAGCTCACGAGCATACTCTATGGCAGCCAGCTCTTTGGTGTCATACACTTTGTCAAAGCTATTTTCCATAATGGCATCCCATATTTGCTGGGCACGTTCGTCATTGTTGAGTAGTCGCTTCATACCTGCAAAATGATGCTGTACACAGTAGTCGCAACGGTTGAGGTGGCTTACCAATACTCCCAGGTTTTCTAAAAACCATTTAGGAATCGTATTGTCACGGTGGTGCAATACGTTTTTATATAAAGCCATGTGCCCCTCTAGTGAATGAGGGCGTAAGCCGTGTACTTGCAAAATATTGTCTATATTACCCTGGGGGCCTTTTACCCGGTCATACAAAGATTTTAGTTTGCCAACGGCTTCTTCGTAAGAGATTAACTTGATCCAACTCATAGTTATTTTTGATAAGTTCAGCTAAATAATTAAGTGTGCAGAGCAGTAGGGATTGGTAGCAAAATGGTGGTTTTTGCTTGCATCTCAATAGGTGTATGATTTATTGTATACTCTCTAAAAACAAGCCACACCACTGTACTTTACTACTTTGTTGCCTTACCTCAATCAATGCTCATAGTATTGAGCATCAGACAAATAACAAAAAAACTTTGACCATGTAAGGTAAATACCAAAGCTTGAATTGCTCCGCTACAAATATTGTATAAATCTTTGATTTATGATGAAAAAAAAAGTTTTTTTAGCAGTTTTTGATTAATTATTACAAGCATGCACGGCAAGGTTGAGCAAAAACTACGATGAGTGAAGCGGGAAATGATAACTTTGTTGTCTTAAAAAACTGCCAATGATAATACCACTGATTAAACAAACCAAGTGCTTGTTATAAAGTGGGTTTGCCAACGTATGATTGCCTGGCAAACGTATTGAAAGTTCAGCATAAATCCATTTCGTATCTATGAAAATACTATACTTAATAATGAACTGCTGCCTGCTCAGCACTGCCTTGCTCACGGCACAAGATCACGTGCTTTTTAGAGAAGACTTTGAAAACAATGACCGCCAGTGGTTGATCCAAAACCAAGAAGGCGTAACAACTACTGTGGTAGATGGTGTATACCGCATTCAGCATAAAAACCGAAAAAGTGGACGGGTGTTTCACCACGACATTTATATTAACCCCAGGCATAATTTTTATATCGAAACCAAGCTTACTCAAGTAAGAGGTACCCGCAAACATGGCTCAGGGTTATTATGGGGGATGAAAGATGTAGGCAATATGTATAGCTTCATTATTACCAATGATGGTTACTTTCGTATTTCTATGTTCAAAAAAAGAAAATATTACCACATCAAAGCCTGGACCTACTCTAAATACATCAACGGCACGGGCAAACCTAATGTGCTTGCCGTAGAAAAAAAACGTTTTGTCCTCAACTATTACATCAATGGGCACAAGGTACACCAAACCCCCTACCCTCCCTTGTTTGGCAACAAAATAGGTTTTGATATCAACTACAACACCTTTATAGAGATAGACTACCTATTGGTAAAACACCCCCCTGTAAAGATAAACCTGATACCCCAGGCGCAAGACTTCAGCGCTAAAGAAAACCTGGGCAACCATATCAACTCACCCCACGCTGAGGTAGCCCCCGTAATTTCGCCCGACGGCAAAACCCTGTACCTGGTACGCGACAAGCACCCACAAAATATAGTAGCCCACCAAAACAATGATATATGGATGTCGCAACGCCTGCCTGACAACACCTGGAGCCCGGCAAAAAATATGGGAAAGCCATTGAGTAACGAGGGGCACAATCAGGTAGTATCGGTCATGCCAGATGGCAATACTTTGTTATTAAATGGCACTTATGGCAACAGCAAAAGCCCCAAGGTAAGGCGAGGACTATACCTGACCAACCGTACCCAAAATGGCTGGACAACCCCAGTACCTGTACAGGTGAAAAATTACTACAACCGGGCTAAGTTTGTGTCTGAGTGCCTTTCGGCAGATGGTAAAACGCTGATATTGAGCGTAGAGCGAAAAGATACGCACGGACAACGCGATTTGTATGTGTCGTTTATGCAAGCCAACAATGTATGGAGCGAACCGCTCAACCTGGGTATGCAGGTAAACACTTTTGCCGACGATATCACTCCTTTTCTGGCAGCCGATAATGTAACCCTGTATTACTCTACGCGAGGCGAGCCAGGCTATGGCGATAATGATATTTTTGTGACACGTCGTTTGGACAATACCTGGACCAATTGGAGTACCCCACAAAACCTGGGCAAAGGCATCAACACACCCGATTGGGATGCTTACTACACCATTCCGGCTTCGGGTGAACACGCTTACTTTGTTTCTTACGAAGAGTCTTTAGGTAAAAGTGATATATTTAGGGTCAAGCTACCCGATGCTGCCAAACCTAAGCCAGTAGTGTTGGTACACGGCAAGGTATTAAACAAACTCACCCAACAACCCATAGGCGCTACCATTACTTATGAAGATCTCAAGACCCGCCAACAAGTGGGAGTGGCACGGTCAAGCCCTGGAGATGGTACTTATACCATTGTGCTGCCTTATGAAAAGGTGTACGGCTTTAATGCCGAAAAAGAGGGGTATTATCCCGTGAGTAAAAACCTGGATTTGCTCCAGGCCAACCACTACCGTGAGGTAAAACACGACTTGTACCTGGTACCCCTCAACCAAGGGCAAAGTATCAGACTCAACAACTTGTTTTTTGACTATAACCAAGACACGCTCAAGCCTTCGTCTTACCCTGAACTCAACCGCTTGATTAAGATTTTGCAAAAACATCCTCAAATGAATATTGAGATTTCAGGGCATACAGATGCGCATGGTAGTGCTGATAAAAACCTGACTTTGTCGCAAGCACGCGCCAATTCAGTGCTCAGGTATTTAACCACCCAAGGCATAGCTAAACAACGTTTGCGAGCCAAAGGTTATGGGCAGGGTCGTCCGGTGGCAAACAATACGACTGTCGCAGGGCGGGCGCTTAATCGGCGGGTAGAATTTTTGATTTTGAAAGAATAAAACGGAATCACTCAAAGGTTACCTTAGTACTACTACTTATAAGGTACTAAGGTAATCATAAGACATGGCTTTCATACCGTTGATTTAAGATTTTACCAAGGATACATTGAACCACTCAGGCACCTCATCGGACGAAGTAAAGTACTTGATTTGCATATTTTTAAGGGTTATTTTTTCACTAAAAACCTGTTTGATGGCCAGGTCAGCCACAAATTCTCCTGTCAGTACTACCCCTATTTTTTCAAGCCCAGCCTTGACATATTTTGGAATAATATTTTTTTGATACCACTCCTGCAACTCCGGAACAATGATAAAGTTCAATTTTCTGGCATTGATCAGTAAATATTTGGGTTGGCGCTGTTCTACAAAGGCTGTTGCTCGCTCTGCACTTTCCCGGAAGCCTTGGTTATTCAACCATTTAGACCCCTCCTGCCAATCTACTGACAATACAGCAGGAGATTGTTTATAAAAACTTATATTGTAAGTTTCAGAACTAAACAAAGATTCTAACATCATAATTAGTTGTTTTGGTATGGTGAGTAAAGATCAAGTCCGGTTGAGCGTATGACTTGATAAGAGGCAAGCTTTTTTAGGGGGATTGTACTCAAATAGCTTTTTGGATCAAAAACCCAAGATAGGTTTACATGCATCAATAACTATTATAAGCGCAATAAGTTTAAAATAAAGGAAAAAAAACAGCGTAAGGAAACAAATAAAGAACTGTTGTAACGGTCAATACTCCGCAGTGATTTTAGTCAAAGTTGGTTATCAGTTATTGATGAATTTAAAAACTATTTAATTAGGTGTTTAGGCGTAAAACCGAAACACTTTTAAAAATAAAGTGAGTACGCAATTTTAATATAAAACACTGGTTTACAGCATTTAACAATTAGCTATGGACTATTAAACGGTAGCTTATGAAAATATATGGTATCAGTGGTCTGGGAGCCGATGAAAGGGTGTTTCATTATTTGGACATAGAAGCAGACTTTGAACCCGTTGCCTGGATTACACCACTAAAAGACGAAACCTTGCCAGCCTACGCCCAAAGGCTGGCCGCAGTAATAGATACCAGTCAGCCTTTTGGTTTGCTAGGGGTAAGCTTTGGTGGTATGGTAGCTGTAGAAATCAGCAAAAAACTGTCTCCTAAGGCTACTTGGCTCGTATCGTCGGTAGCCACCCGCACCGAGCTACCCCTGCTGTATAGAATAGCGGGACAATCAGGTATTTTACGCCGATTACCCCCGTGGTTGTTTCGACCACCGGGCTTTGCTTCACGTTACTTCTTTGGTACACAAAACCCTTTGCTTCAACAAATTATAGGCGATACCGACCTCAAGTTTGCCAAGTGGTCGGTCAATCAATTGACTCGCTGGCAAAATATGGAATTGCCTCCCAACCTTATTAGAATTACAGGCAGTAAAGACCGCACATTGCCCGCAACAACTATTGCCAATACCCACGTCATTCCACAGGGAGGGCACTTTATCATTGTAGACCGGGCGCAGGAAGTAAACCAAAAAATCAACGAAAGTATAAACAAACTTTGTTGAGGTAAGTTATCAATGCGTATTCAAACTTGGCATACCTACCAAGTATTTCCACCGAGCAATTATCACTTTTTTAAAAAAATGGCATACAGACTTATCATATTCTTATTGATCAATTTTGCTGCCCTGGCTTTGGGCTCTATGTTTACAGGCAAGGGAGTACCTTCTGAATGGTACATAAATCTTAATAAAGCTCCCTGGACTCCCCCCGGCTGGGTATTTGGAGCTGCCTGGACTACTATTATGGTATGCCTGGCAGTATATATGGCGTATGCCTGGCGGTCAATCCCCGACCGTAAATTGCTGATTGGCTTGTTTGCGCTTCAGTGGGTGCTCAACGTATTGTGGAATCCCGTCTTTTTTGCTATGCACCAGGTAGCCGTAGGTCTCATTGTTATCTCTTTACTGACCGTGTTGGTGGGGTACTTTCTGATAGGTTGGTTTCCTTACCTCAAAGCCAAGGCGTTGTTGGTATTGCCCTATTTTGTATGGTTACTCATTGCCACCTCTCTCAATGCTTATATTTTGTTGAAAAATTAGTGGGAAGTCGTAAAAACCATTGAATGCTTGAAATACAACTAAATAAAACCCTTATGTCGGCACAGGGCACCATGACGCTAGAGGTAGACACTGTGATTGAGCCGGGCAAAATCACTACCTTGTTTGGTGAATCGGGGGCAGGTAAAACCTCCGTGTTGCGCATGCTTGCCGGGTTGCTCAAGCCCGATGGAGGCAACATAGTAGTCCATGGTAAGGTATGGTACAATGCAGCACAAAAAATAGCACTTCAACCCCAACAACGTAGTATTGGCTATGTTTTTCAAGACTATGCCCTGTTTCCTAATATGACAGTGCGTCAAAACCTTGAGTTTGCTTTTGCCAGTAAAAAAATAGCCCGCCAACACCAAACACAGATTGATCAACTGATGGAGCTGGTAGCCCTACAGGCATTACAACACCGCAAACCCCACACGCTCTCTGGTGGTCAATGCCAACGGGTGGCATTGGCTCGTGCCCTTGTTACTCAACCCGACTTGTTGCTGCTCGACGAACCTCTTTCGGCACTTGACCAAACCATGCGACAAAGACTACAGGATTACTTATTGCAACTTCATCAAAAGTTTAGCCCTACTATTTTACTGGTTAGCCACGATGTAGGCGAAATTTTCAAAGTATCACATCAGGTACTTGTACTTGAGCATGGGCGCATTACCCAAAAGGGCACCCCTCGTCAAGTTTTTGCCCAACAACAAATCAGTGGCAAGTTTCAAGTGGTAGGCAAAGTACTCGACATTGTAACCGAAGGGGTAGTGTATATTGTATCGGTATTGGCAGGCAACGAGGTAATAAAAGTAGTAGCCGATGCAAGCGATATCACACAATTGAACCCAGGCGATGAGGTATTGGTAGTAAGCAAAGCTTTTAATCCTTTGATAAAGTCTATAGTAGGGAGTTGATAGTTAGGAGCTTTTACAGTCTTAAGCTTTTAGTCATTAGCTTGCGGCTGCTTTACAAGCAAGCAACCACCTTTATAAGGTGCTGACTTTTAAGTTTTTATGAAATTACCAGAGGGAAGCCGGGAGTTTTTTGTTGTTTTTTTAGTCCTTGTTTGGCTGCACTTTAGTCGACAGCCCAACGCTGTTTCCTTAACGCCTTCCGAGACCTTATGGTAAATAACCATCCTACTATACATTTTGGCTCAAGCTGGCAGTGAAGACACTGCCAGCAGTGCGTCCGCCTCGAGTTGTGTCTCCACAACCGAAAAATGTATAGTAGGATGGTAAATAACTGAAGTCTTCTCCTAAGGTCAGCTTCGCGTGCCAAGGGCTAACCCCCAACAGCTAATCGCCAGATACGCTTTGCACAACCAATCACTAATAGCTTTGTGCGCCAGAAGAGGCAAAGAGCAGCTACCAATCACTGCTCTTTAGGATAAACCCCTCAACCTTCTAAAACTCGTTTGGGGTGCATGCCATTGGTCATGCCCATAAACGGAGGGTGAATGCTATAGCCAAGCATACGCTTAATGTCTTCTGAGACAGCCTTTACCGTATCTTTTGAGATAGATAAGAAAAAGTTTTCTTGGGTGCGCAAATAGGGCTGGCAATATTGACAAGTAATAGCCATTCGCGCGCTTTCTGATTTATTGGCGCCACCGCCATGCCAAAACGTTCCAGGGTAAAATAATACTGATCCCGCTTTCATTACCGCAGGAAATATATCATCTGTTTGCTGAGGCACTCGATCCGTCTCCCATTGATGGCTGTGGGGGATTACTCTAGTAGCACCATTGGTTTCGGTAAAGTCGTCTATTGCCCAAATGGTGGCAGCGCTTAGCTCAGGGCGTGGTCTGGCAATCCTATAAAAACCGTCGTCAGGGTGCAATGCTTGGCTGGCTTCACCTGGCAATATATTGATTACTTGACATTGTGATAATAGGTAGTTTGGGGAAAATATTCGATCCAAAATTGCCATAATTCTAGGGTGGTCTACCAAACGATCAAACGCCCGTGTTTTTTCTAAAGAAGCATACAACCTTTGGGTATACTTTCCCTCAAAAGTGTTGCGCCCCACTGGTCCTAGCAAGCGATTAGCTTCTTGTTTGATGTGGCTGATTTCGGCAGTAGAAAGCACATCGGGTATGATGATATAACCTTTCTCTTCAATAGATTTGATGTCAGAGTCGGTCAACTCTTTCGGGATAACTTCTGAAGCCTTGCTAGTAGTAGCCGCGTACTTTTTTGCCAAATCTTTGCCCTTCGCCAAATTTGGGTCGTTGACTGTCACCGATTTTTTTACCTCATGTTTATTCATATTTCTTAATTTTGATTACAACATTCAGCAGCCTGGTTTGTAAATTGAAATATGATTTTGCCTTATTTAAGGTATGCAATACAAAGTACTTTATAAGTGTATTTCAAAATGCAAAAACATAGGCTGCGATTAACAATTCAAAATTACAGCAATCACAAGAGTTTGCTCTTGACATATATCAAGAATTCTTAGAGGCACGTATTCTACTTAAAGTTTCGGGGGTCATGCCCAGCATAGAGGCTATGTATTGCAGTGGCACTTCGTTGAATATGTTTTTGTACGATTTGAACAAGTAATCGTAGCGTTGTTTGGTGGTCATCGACAAAAACGAATAGACTCTATTTTCTAAGCCAGACATAAACTTCACAATCATTACCTTTTCGTACTCATTCCACCCAGGTATTTTTGTTTTAAGCAATTGATAACTACGGTTAGTTATAGTATATATGGTGGTACCAGACAAAGCTTGGATATTCCATTTGGCGGGTTCGTTTAAAAAAAAACTGGCAATATCTGTCACGAGTTGCCCTTCGCCAAAAATCCAGTGAGTGATTTGCTTATCTTCATTGTATGAATAAAACCTAAAATAGCCTTGGTGTATGTAAGACATTTTTCTACAATATTGCCCCTCCTTCACCAAATAACTCCCTTTAGGCACTTCCTCTTTTGTAAAATATGTCACCACTTCGGGTAACAAGCTTTCAGGAAAGTTTGCCGTATTCTTCAGAAAATATAACAGTGTATCCATGGAGTTTATGGTTATGATGATTTCTAAAATAAAAAGCAAGCCGTTAAGATATATCAGCTTGCTCTCAAATTTATGTAGTTATTTATCCTTTATTTCTTATATACCTTGCCATCTTTCATTACAAAAGTCACTCTTTCTAAGGTTTTGATATTTTTAATGGGATCTTCATCTACAGCAATAATATCGGCATACTTGCCTACCTCCACACTTCCCAAATCTTTGTCTACCCTTAGTAACCGGGCGCTCACTATAGTGGCCGATAGAATGGCTTTCATAGGGGGCATACCTGCGGCTACCATATAGGCAAACTCTTGTCCGTTTTTACCATGTTCCGACACGCCCGTATCTGTACCATAAGCTATTTTTACCCCAGCCTTGTATACTTTTCGAAAGGTTTTTTTTACTTGAGAGCCTATTTTCAAAGCTTTAGGCACAATCACCGCAGGTAACTGTTTTTTTTGAGCCATTTTTACCACGTGCTCGCCTGCCGAAATAGTAGGCACAAAATAAGTTCCGTATTTTTTCATCAACCGAATGCCCTCATCGTCTATCAGGGTGCCATGTTCTATAGAGTTGATTCCCGCCCTAACTGCACGTTTGATGCCCTCAGCACCATGGGCATGGGCGGCAGTTACCAGGTCAAGGTCGTTGGCCGTGGCTACTATAGCTTTTATTTCTTCTTCGGTAAACTGAGGGCGGCTCCCGTCTTTTGCTACACTCAATACTCCACCAGTAGCCGTTATTTTTATCACATCGGCTCCTACCTTGTACTGATACCTCACCGCCTTTCGGCAATCATCCACTCCATTGATTACCCCTTGGGCTGGGCCGGGGTCTCCCATCAGGTCAAGCCTGAAACCATTGGTAGGGTCGGCGTGCCCTCCGGTAGGCCCTATAGCCTTACCTGCCGTAAACACACGGGGGCCTTTTGCCCACCCCGAATTAATGGCTTTGCGCAAAGCAATGTTTACACCACTGCCGCCCAAGTCGCGCACGGTAGTAAAACCTGCCATCAGGGTGCGGTCGGCATATTGTGCCGCTCTAAAAGCCACATCTTCTTTGTTCATTGTAAAACGTTCAGCATAACGATTGGGCTTTAGCTCGCCCTCTAGGTGTACGTGCATATCCATCAACCCTGGCAACACCGTTTTATTTTTCAGGTCAATGACTTGAGCATTTTCAGAGGCTTTTTTATAGCCTTTTTCTACCGATTGTATGCGATTTTTTTCTACAACAATTGTCATTTCTTGCTGTACCTGGTCACGTTTGCCATCGATTAATTGCCCACAGTGAATATAAATAGTTTGAGCGTTGGTTTGCATACTCAGGCACCACAGCACCAGGCAGCTCAAAAATAATTGAGTAAATTTGTTCATAAGCGGTTTTATATAAGAGCTTGTTTTGGATCAAACCTAATTATTTTATGGCATTATTTTCCGCTTCAAGGAAGTTTTTTGAACTTGTAGCTTCTAAGTATTTAGTTTCATGGTGTTTTACTGGCATCCCTCCTTGCCCTTAAAATACACCATTTCTCAGCTTTTATAGTTGGAGTGTTTACTTTGTACCTCAAGTTAAAATGTATTAAATTAGAAATGGGTTTAACAAAATTGTATAACTTACTCAAACAGCACAGCTTCTATAACCATATATTATGTTAAATTAGATACTCATCATGGAAATCAAGCACTACAAAGAAGCCACAAATATTTGGGCAGATTATAAAGAAGGATTACGAAACTATATCCTAAAAAAAGTCAAAGATTCAGATACTGCCAACGAGTTGTCACACGAAGTTTTAATGAAAATATATGGCGCTTGCTGCTCAGGCAATCAAATACGCAATGTGCGGTCATGGCTCTACCAAATAGCCCATAATACCAGCATAGACTATCTAAGAAAACAGCAAAAAACAAGTGCTCCACTGCCAGAGCTCGCCGATGCCCCAGAGGATAATACTTATCAAGAAGCCATAGAGTTGGTCACTCCCCTGCTGATGTTGCTTCCACCCAAATACGCACTGCCCCTCAAACTGGCCGACATTGATGGAGTAAAACAAGCGAACATTGCCCAACAATTGGGCTTAAGCCTTACGGCAACCAAAAGCCGGATTCAACGGGCGCGTAAATTATTAAAGGAATTAATTATGGAGTGTTGCCACATAGAAACTGACCACCAAGGCAACTTGATGGCTTTTGGGGTAAAAAATACCTGTGCACCTTTACAGGCTTATCAGAAGGGTAAAAAAGACATTACCTGTGGTAACAATAGTACGCACCACCATTGCTAAAAAATTCTTGATGAAAAACCTCTGCCTCTTTTTATTTGTATTGCTGCCTCAGGTGTTGATGGCACAACAGCCCCCTGTCATTTGGCTGGAAACCAACCGCCAAAAAGCTGACTATGGGGTGCTAAAAGTAAAAAATTTACCTGAGCAGTTGTTGACAGCTTTGCAACAAAAAAAACCGATTGCCCAAGACTGGAAAAAGTTGTTTCCGGTATACACCGGGGGCAAAAAACCAGCAGATACTGACCAGCCCAGCATTATAGGCGATTATTTTATCAAGCAAACCCTGCTCTGTTTCAAACCTCGCTTTTTTTGGGTAAACGACCTGCACTATTACTGCGAACTTCGCCTACTTGAATTAGCCAGTTTTGTCCAACAAAATCATTTATTTAGCCACTCCAGTGTACCTTACCGTTTTGAGATCGATGCACCACCTTCGCCGGCTACTTTTGTAACCAAGGTATACCCCAGTGCCTCGACATTGCCTGCCAATTTGCTGCGGATGTATGTGTATTTTTCGGCTCCTATGCGGCAAGGTCAAGCCAAAAAGTTTATCAAAATACGAGACGCCAACGGAGCAGAAGTACCCCATGTATTTGTACCCATCAGAGAAGAACTCTGGAACCATAACCGTACCCGACTTACTTTATTTTTTGACCCTGGGCGCATCAAGCGGGGGCTTCGCCCCCACCACGAAGCAGGTACACCGCTCAACCCCGGACAAGTTTATACGCTGGAAATAGATAAAAACTGGCAAGATGCCCAAGGCAGGGAGCTCAAAGCTTCTTTTCAAAAAAGGTTTACTACTACTCAAGCCGATCGCACCCAACCTCACCCTAAAAAATGGGCATTGCAGTTGCCTAAAGGCAATAGTAAAAAGCCACTTGTTATCAATGCATTACACACAATAGACCACGCTTTGGTACAACGCTATTTGTATATAAGCAACGCAGAGGGCCAAGAAGTAAAGGGCAAATGGGGCACTGCCAACACCGAAAAAGAAATCAGGTTTGCTCCCACCCAACAATGGCTGTCAGGCAAATATACTTTATACATAGACACTCGTTTGGAAGATCTGGCAGGCAACAGTGTCCGTCAATTGTTTGATGTAGACACTCAACATACCCAAACGAGCACTAATATAGCAACTACATTAACCATTAACTTTGAAGTTTTTTAAGGTCAGTAGCATGTAACCTTTAGAAAAGCTCCAAGCTTGATTAGAAAGGTGTAAAAAACTAGCGACTGAGACCACAACTCCACTGTATCAGGTGTAGGATATAAAATTAAAGTCATCCGAAATTAAGCTTATAATATAATTAGCTCTTTGGTAAATCTAATTCTCAACACTGGCACCCAACATATAAAATATGGGGGGTGATGACGAAAACCTTGTGTAATGGGTTACGTACAACAAAGCAAATTAACAATCTTTAAATATATAGTTCATGAACATCTTATACGGATTAATTCTGATTGCTTTAGGCATTCTTGCTGCGCCGTCGTTGCTGCTTTCACGACGTCCTGATGCAAAAGAAATTTTAGATAAAATTGCCCCTTATCAAGGGTGGCTAGGGCTCATCTTTTGTGCCTGGGGAATTTGGTCTATCATCAAAACATTTTTGTTTATAAGCTTGCTTAAGTACCATGCCCTATGGTGGTTTACCTGGCTTGCCGGAGGCATTACCGAAGCCGTGCTAGGTTTTATATTAGGCTACGCTGTTATCAACAAGTTGGTGCTCTCTAACAGCGAAGAAGCACAGGAAAAAGGAGAAAGACTTATTGCCCGCTTGCGTCCTATTCAGGGCAAACTTGGGTTAGTCGGTATTGCATTGGGGATTTGGATGATTGTTGCCCGATTATTGTTTTATTAAAAAAAATCGCCTTTCTTTCTTGTACAAAAAACAGCAAAATACCACATTTTGCTGTTTTTTGCTTAAGCAATATCCATTTCAAACCAATGTGCAGGTATTGATACATAATGAAAGCTTGGTAAAGCACTCGTTTTTTACTTATTTGAACACTTGCTACACTGATTGTAAACTACACAACACCTTTTGAGTACAATGAAAAAAAACTACTGGATACTTTTTCTGTTAACGGCTATACAGCCTGTTGTCACCAGCGCACAAACACCCCACAATTCTACCAAAATAAACTTTATTGCTTATTGGGCAAAAGGCGATGTATATAGGTTTAGAGTAACCAAAACCAAAAAAAAATGGGAAAAAGATCAATTGATCAAAGACCAAAAAAATGCCTACATTGCCCGTTTTGAGGTGATAGACTCCACCGAAAAAGGCTATAAAATTAAGTGGAGTTATAAAAACAATTTGTCAAAACAACTCTCTATCCCTCAAGAGCTACGAGATAAATTTACCAAGTACAAATTCTTAGATGTGATTTATACTACCAATGAATATGGTGAGTTTCAAGGCATTGAAAACTGGCGGGAGATAAGCAAAATGATGGAAGAGATGATGCAAGAAATCATCAAAGTAGCAGGCGCCAAACTGAGCACCGATGCCAACATTCAATTGAAAAAAATAATGACTCCTTTTTTGGTGATGTACAAGTCAAAGCAAGGGCTCGAACAACAGGTATTTAAAGAACTGGCCTTCATTCACTCCCCTTTTGGGGCACAGTATAATGTAGTTGATAGTGTACAATATGAAGACCAACTCCCTAACCTGTTTGGGGGGGCTCCTATAAAAGCGGACGCTAGCTTATACTTTCAATCGGTAGATACCGCCCAACAACGCTGTATCATGGTACAACAGCTCAAACTCAACCCTAAAGATGCGATGCAAATGATGACTAATCTTTTAAAAAAGATGGGCTTAACTGCCGATAAGGCAAAGAATATACTAAAAAATGCCCAAATCGACATCCGTGACCATTGCAAAATGGAGTTTTATTATTACCCAGGAATCCCCATAAAAATTACTAGCCAACGAGATGCTATCGTGCATATGCAAGACTTCCAAGGGCGTCAACGCGATATTGTTACTATAGAACTTATCACAGATTGACCTCATGACATACACCTACCTTCTTCATTTCCCTTTTTGCCCTCTTATACCAAGTCTGATTGAAAACCCATACAAACTTCACTTGTAGTGGTCTTTTTTGGCAAGACCAAGTTCTTCGCTATCGTTACCCGTTCTCTTGGTCAGCTGCGCTTAAGACCAAGAGGAGGGGACAAGCTTGGTGATGGCTTTTAGATATAGACATACATTAGTGTAAGGGTAATGGCAACGATTTGGTATTAGCCTTTTTTTATAAGGCTGTTGGTCAAGCTTGTGGGCGACAATGTGCTGCCATTTTCAAACACCACAACAACTTGCTTCGAAGGATTTAGAAACTCAGCAAAGCTGTACACAAGTTCCCCCCTGGAAAATAAGCATCCTATGAATTTATTAGTTGCCTGTAGAACAAGGTACACCTAGAACCTTGTCGAAGCTTCTAACTACGCTTTTTGTAAGCTGCTGAAAATCAAAGTGATATAAAAGTGTAGTTACTTGTGGAACAGGGTCTAGCACCGATATTCATCGGTATCTAAGGACTTGCGACTTGTCGCTTAAAGCTTGCCCCCTGTCGGGGCTTTTAACTACAGCATTTTTCAAAAATATAAGAGTCTGCTGTTTTGGTATACCCTACACCTTTACCCAGCTTTAACAGGTATTCAATAGAGAGGTCTAAGTCTTTTTTGGGACAAAAGTACTCACCCAGTGTACGCTCGTCAATTCTATGTTTCCCCTTGCTTGACTTTACTACACCAACCAGCTGGAAATCTGGGTCTAACGCTGCAATTCCTGCATCTGCATGGCTGTTGTTTACCAGCAAATGTCCCCCTTTTTTTAAGTACTTTTTACACGCTTGCGATATAGGTCCAGCATATTGAGACACCAGTAAATCAACTGTCTCTTCCTGTATATCAATAGGTTTGAAATAGTCTTGCCCAAAAAAGTCAAGCACTGTGTCTTCTGAATAAATCTTGTTTTTACCGATCAACCCCATCACATCTTCTTTATTGGCGAAGAACTTTTTTGCGGCTTTGTCAGCGTCTACATAATATGCCTTGGGAATAATAAAGGATGGAGTAATATGAACAAAACTTCCAGGGTATAAAACAACTTTTATTTGATACTTATCGGCTAGTAATTCAAAAAGATCCGCTTTTTCAAACTGTCGGTCTACATAATACTTGTTGTAGAGGTCAAGGTGGTTTTTCATATTCAGGTTACTACTTTGGATATTTTATGTTTGATAAATGGCTAAACAATCAGTCTGACAGGGCTCACTCAGAAGTAATGCCTCAACTGCTTACCACCCCCACAAGTCTATTTGTCAGGGTGGTAGTTGTTTTAGCAGCTTATTTTATTTACCCGACGCTCATGACGCCCTCCCTCAAAACTTTCGTTTAAAAACGTTTCTACCATATTCTTGGCAAGGGCAAGGTCTACAAAACGTGCTGGAATACACAACACATTGGCGTTGTTATGCTGACGAGCCAAAGCAGCAAGCTCGGTTTGCCAACACAAGGCAGCTCTTACACTTTGGTATTTGTTGGCAGTCATTGCTACCCCATTGCCACTACCACAAATCAATATACCCAGGTCGGCTTCTTTAGCGTCTACTTTTTTGGCTACCGGGTGCACAAAATCAGGATAGTCTACCGACTCTTCGCTAAAGGGACCAAAATCCTCTACTGCCACACCTTTGTCTTTCAAAAGTGCCACTACTGCTTCTTTATAGGCAAATCCGGCGTGATCGCCACCAATGGCTATTTTCATTTTTTTTCAGAAAGTTTAAAGTTTTAAAACCAGTTTGCGCAAAAGTACATGAATTAGTTTGTAGTCCATAAATAATGACTTATCCAGACTTAAAAGTTTTTTTGTTGCCTGGCTGGGCTACTTCGCTTTGGTTTCAATAGGCGCAAATATGTGACAGTTCACTGAAGCAAAATTTGCTTAGTAACTGAAGTTACGCTGACCTACTTATTTTGAGGGTTATATGGCTTTATTACTCAATGGTTGGGCTACGCATTGCGCAACAATATAGCCATTTAACAATAGAAACATGTGACCTTCAGAAAACTGCGTAACTTGAGTTAGTAAAACAACCCAAGTCGAATTTAGCTACGAGGACACGCCAAGAAGATATGCTATATAGCAAAACTCCCCTTAAAATTGGTGGTGATAAATTGGTACCGTATGACAATTATAGAACTTGCCTGCTTAAGCGAATCCATCATCAAAAACCTTCCATTTTTTAAAAAAGTAAGTGAAAACACCTATTTTATCTATTTAAAATCTAATTAACCAAACCTTTCGCAACTAAGATTTTCTTTCCGGCAAAAAAAACGTTATATTTACTTTTTCATAGGCTACATCTTATCACTCCATACATCAAACATTCTGGTTAATTCCTCATGTTGCTGAGCCATCAAATAGTTTAGATAACTTTTCAGGTTGTTCAATTGATCGTATGTTTAAGAAATATACTATGCCTGAGAAGCATTTCAAAAGATGTATCTGTACAGATAAGATCTCTTTCTTTGCAATTATTTTTTTGCAATGCATCCAAACTTAAATTTTTTATAAACTCTAACATTCATTTATGGGTAGATCTCAAGAAACATTTGGTAAAAAAGAAGTAAGAAACAAAAAAGAGCGTAAAAGAAAAGAAAAAGCACAGAAGCGACTGGCTAAAAAAGAAAAAGAGAAGTCTTCAAAATTGGAAGACATGATTGCTTATGTGGATGAGTTTGGTAACATTACCAACACGCCACCCGATCCTGAGCAAAAGAAGGAAGAAATAAATGCCGAAGATATTGAAATTGGAGTACCTAAGCACAACGAGGAAGACGAAGATCCGGTAAGAAAGGGAATTGTGACTTATTTTAACGATGACAAAGGGTACGGCTTTATTAAGGACTCAAAAACCAAGGAGAAAATCTTTGTGCACATCAACAATGTACTAGAAGACATTAAAGAAAACAACGTAGTGACCTATGAAGTAGTAATGGGACAAAAAGGCCCTGCAGCTACCGAAGTAAAAGTATTCAAGTAACAGTCGCTCGTTCATGAGGAAATGAACCTGTAAAAACACTGACTCTTGTCAAAAGGAGTCAGTGTTTTGCACTTAAGGAATTGTTCAAAAATAAATTTACACTCTGAGGGGTGATTTTTCGCCTTGATACTTCGTTATTTTTATTGCCCGTAGCGCTGCTATGGGCGCAAAAAATAGCCTCGTCTCAAAACAAAACCTCTACCTCAAGAATGGTAATTTAATTTCTCACCATTCCTAAAAAAGGCCACAAAATAAATTCACCTCAAAAAAACATGATTTAAGACAAACACTACCACCAGGTTTTTATAAAAAAATAGTACTTTTAGGCAAAACAAACTATTCAACTTATGGCTCTGACTCATTTAGCCACCAAATGTGGCATTTCTACCAACCAACTCCAGCAATTGCTCAAAGGAAAAGTATCGGCATCTATTAGTAGCAAACTTGGGGTGTCGGCAAACGCACTACAGGCTTTTATCAATGGACAAGGCAGCCCAGCGCTTGCCAACAAACTTGGCATGAGTTCAATTGCCCTAAAAGAACTCAGGCAAACACTTGATAAACAAGGTGCTGTAGGTTTGTTGATAGGTTTGCTCACTCCTTTTACTGCTGCCACACCATAAATACAAAGCAAGGTCGTTAAATAGCCACCCAGCACTCTTTTTTTCAGGTATAATACTGCCATTATTTACTTGACATACAGTCCTCAAAATGAATGACAAACAAAGTAGAAAAAAATAAGTTTGGTCAATACTTTACTCCAGAGGCAGTGGTTGACTTTATGATCTCACTGACTGACGCTCCTTCCGATGCACAAGTGTTGGAACCTTCGTGTGGAGCGGGCATTTTTATGGAACGCTTACAAAAAAAAGGCTTTTATAACCTCACAGCTTATGAAATAGACCCCAGCCTTGCCCATGGGTTTGACGGGGTACAGTACCAAAGCTTTGTAACTGCCCATATTACCCAAAAATTTGACCTGGTGATAGGTAACCCTCCTTATATTCGCTGGAAAAACCTGGAACCTGCACTTAAAGAAGAACTGGCGGCTCATCCACTGTGGCAAACATATTTTAACCGTCTTTGCGATTATCTGTTTATTTTCATTCTTAAATCTATAGAAGTCCTCAACGACCAGGGGCAACTTATTTTTATATGCCCTGAATACTGGCTCAATACTACCCATTCGCTGAGCTTGCGTAATTACATGGTACAAAATGGTTGTTTTGAACAAATCTACCATTTCAACGAAACCCCTATTTTTGATAATGCCAGTGTATCGGTCATTGTATTTAAATACATCAAAACCCAAAGCAGGGGAAAATCAACCATACAAGTAACAAAATATCACAAAAGCAAAAGGCTCACCTCCGAAATATTGACCACGCTTCGCCACCACAACTCACCACCCCAAGGCATAGAAAAATTTGAGGTAGCACAGTTTAAACAAAACCAACGCTGGTTGCTTGCTCCCCCGCGCGAACTGACCGTCATCCAAGCATTTGAACAAGCTTGTACTCCTACCCAAGCCCACTCATACCCTATTATAGGTGAAATATGTCACATAGGCAATGGAATGGTGAGCGGCTTGGACAAGGCTTTTCAATTGCCCGCTTCTCAAGTACTTACTACAAACGAAGCAGCCCATGTGTTGCCTGTGATCAAAGCAAAACAACTGGCACAATATCGTTACGAAACAACTACCCCTTATTTGTTTGTCAACCATATTCAGTCAGAAACCGTACTCAGAAAAGATTTCCCCCACTTTTTTGCCCACCTCCAACCCTACAAAAACCAACTGGTGCAACGCTATCAATACAATAGACACATTCCTTATTGGTGTTGGGCATTTTTGCGTAGCTACCGCCTCTTTAGTTTGCCAGTGGCTCGCTTGTTTGTGCCTTGTAAAGAACGCATTTCCAACAAAAATCACTTTAGGTTTAGCTGGGTGCCTGCCGGGGTTTTTCCCACTCAAGATGTCACCGCCTTGTTTATCAAAGACGGGGTACAAGAAAGTATTTACTATGTGCTGGCTTTTTTGAACAGCCCCCAGGTATTTGCCTGGCTACGTCACAAAGGCATTGTTAAAGGTAGTATTGTGGAGTTTTCAGAAAAACCACTGTCAAGCATCCCCTTTCGGGCAATAGACTGGCAAAAACCCACCGAAGTACAGCTCCACCAACAGATTGTGGCTGAATGTCAGGCGTACATTATACAACCACAACCTGCCTTGCTTGCCAACATAGAAGGCTTGTTTCACAGGTTATTTGCTATGCCCCAATAAATTTAGGGTGACAAAAGTGTATGGAGCTGTAGGTTTTTTTATAATTTTGAGGATTCATAAAATTATATAGCATCAAGTACAATGAACTACCTTTCAGTTGAGAATTAAGCAAGT